>JALVUT010000194.1 GCA_027035445.1 Thermococcus sp. | reverse complement strand
ATTTTGGCATTTTTATCCAACAATTTTATATATCAAACCCCCCTATCCTCTTTGGACAAATAATCCAAGGTGGTCGTTATGAGAAGAAGTGCATTTTTGCTCGTTCTGCTTCTTATCGGAGCGGTTGCAGCATCCGGCTGCATAGGCACCTCGACGTCTCAGAGTACCACGGTGTCCCCTACACCTTCGGTAGTCACGCATTCAACATCCACGACATCCCCTCAAACAACCATCACCAATAAGCCCTACTATCCCATAAACGTCACAGACTTCATGAACCGTACGGTCGAGATCAAAAAGGAGCCGCGAAGGGTGGTGACCCTTGCCCCAAGTATAACCGAGGATCTTGAGTACCTGAACCTGAGTTCGGTGATAGTGGGGGTAACCATCTATGACGACACCCCGCAGGTTGCCAACGTAACGAGGGTTGGAGGATACGGTAAGTACGCGAACCTTGAGAAGATAGCCGCCCTCCATCCGGACCTGATACTTGTGGACGATATGTCCCTTGAGATCCTCAACAAACTGGAGGACATAGCTCCGGTGGTCGTCATTGACCCACAGAGGGTGAGGGACATACCCAGAGCCCTGAAGATACTTGGAAGGATATTCGATAGAGAGTCCGTAGCCGATTACGAGAGCACCCTATTCCTCAACCAGCTCAATGAAATCTCCTCTCTGGTGGCCAATGAAACAAAGGTCAGAGTCCTCTTTGTTGTCTGGAACAAACCACTTATGAGTATAGGTGGGAATACGTTTATCAGCGACATCATCACACTCGCGGGCGGTGTAAACATCTTCAACGACACCAAGGGCTGGCCTCAGGTAAGCATGGCACAGGTCCTGGCCAGAAAACCCGACTACATAATCCTAACCCCCCACTGTGGAATGAGCACCGAAGACGTTTACAAGAGTGTACTTGCAAACACACCCGCGGCAAAGGAGGGACATGTCGTGATGCTGGGCTCAAATGCCGAGAACAGCATAATACACCCAAGCCCGCGCCTCATTAAGGGCCTTGAGATACTTGCTAGACTTTTACATCCAGAGGCATTCACAGGCAGGTACCCCATGACAGTAACCGACTCCCTGGGCAGAAAGGTCACGCTGTACTCTGAACCCAAGAGGATAGTCTCGCTCGCTCCAAGCCTGACCGAGAGCCTGTTCTACATCGGTGCCGGCAATGATCTTGTGGGGGTAACGAACTATGCGAATTATCCACCGGCAGTGAAGAACATAACCCGCGTGGGGGGATACGGTAAGTACGCGAACCTTGAGAAGATAGCCGCCCTCCATCCGGACCTGATAGTAGCTGACGACTTCTCTAGGTCAATTCTCTCATCCCTAGAGAGGATAGCCCCAGTGCTCGTCCTCTCAGCCAGCAACCTAAGCGATGTGTACCACAATCTTGAAGTGATGGGCAGGATCACTGGTCATGAGGAGCAGGCAAAGCTCGTCGTCGCTGAGATGGAGGCAAAGGTGAACTACATCACTTCAGTTGTTAGGAACACAACCCGGCCCAGGGTGTTCTTCATTCTCAGCTACTATAACGGCTACTGGACGGCCGGAAATAACACCTTCATCGGTGAACTCCTTGGGCTGGCCGGCGGAGAGAATATCTTCGGCGACGTCAATGGCTGGGGGGCCGTGAGTGAGGAGCAGGCAGTGGCCAGGAACCCGCAGATAATAATAATCTCGCCGAACGCAGGGGTCAAACCGAGCGACCTCTGCCACGGGCCGCTTTCATCTACCATCGCGGTGAAAACCGGCCATGTTTATGTTTTGAGCAACGAAAACATTGTTGTAAGACCAGGCCCCAGGATCGTCCTTGGCCTTGAGGAGATAGCGGAACTCCTCCACCCGAAGGCGTTTAACTACACCCCTCAGCCACTGAGCTGCAACGTTACGACCTCATCAACCGGTCAAGCCGGAGGGTGACCCTTTTCTTTCATTCATTTTTTGCGACAGGATTAAAAGGAGACCGGCCGTTCTTCAAGCGGTGGGAACATGGACAGAAAGCGCACCTACAGACTGTTGCTTGGCCTCGTCCTCATCCTGGCCTTCTTCTATACCCTTGGCCTCTTTGGCGTTGTCTCCTTCAGGGTGAGCTACTATATCACAATATTCATGCTGGTGCTCTTCGTTATCCTACGTATCGAGTACCATTCGAGGGGATAGCGCCTTTAATACAGCCTTTTGAGCGCCCGTATCGACAGGAGCATGAAGAGGAGGAACATCAGGACGAGGGCCAGCATGGATTCCAGCGGCGGGATCACGTCATAGTAGTAGAGCAGTCCGTACCTCAAGCCGTCCACGGAGTACGTCATGGGCGTCAGCAGGCCAATCACCAGGAACCATCTTGGAAAGAGCGTGAGGGAGGCTATCGCAC
>JALVUT010000193.1 GCA_027035445.1 Thermococcus sp. | reverse complement strand
TGCCCTCCACCTTCAGACGCATCTTCTTTATGAGCCGCCCCCAGTTGACCATAAGGCAGCCCCCTATGGCGGAGAGAAGGTATTCCGTGGGATTAGGGCCGGCGTTGCTGCCGTCGGTGCTTGTATCCGTCTTGAAGGTGAACTCCCTAACCCGCACTGTGCTCTCCACGTTCCCATCCCACTCCAGCCTCGCGGTGTACCCCACTCCTTCAGGGGTACCCCCGTCATCGGTTCCCCTTAGACGCGTTCTCATTCCGTTCACCTTTAACAGGTTACCGAAAAATGTTTTAAACCTCTTTCATATGTGGGCATCATTCCCGTTCATCAAAGCCCAGCAAAGGTTTAAAACGTATGAAATCCAATTCAACCCGGTGGAGAGGACATGAATGCCATAGAGGTCGCTGGGTTGACCAAGTACTACGGCTCCTTTTTGGCGGTTAACGGTGTGAACTTTGAGGTTAAAACGGGGGAAGTCTTCGGCTTCCTGGGGCCGAATGGGGCGGGGAAAACCACGACGATAAGGATGCTGACCGGCATCCTCAAACCGAGCAGGGGAGAAGTGAGGGTTCTGGACTATGATATGCTGAGGGAAGGTGAGAAGATAAAGGCGCGGGAGCGGATGGGTATCGTCCCTGAGATGGCGAACCCCTACGTTGACCTGACTGCGATGCAGAACCTGCGGCTGATGGGTGAGCTGTACGGGATGTCGAGACGGGAGATAGAGAAACGCTCGACGGAGCTCCTCAGGCTCTTCGACCTCTACGACAAGCGGGACAAGAAAGTCAGGACGTTCTCGAAGGGAATGAGGCAGCGGTTAATCCTCGCCATGGCGATGATAAGCGACCCTGAGCTTCTCTTTCTTGACGAGCCGACAAGCGGCCTCGACGTCATAAGTGCGCGTATGATAAAGGACGTAATCCGCGAGGAGAAGCGGAAGGAGAAGACGATATTCCTGACGACTCACAACATGGCGGATGCCAACGAACTCTGCGAGAGGATTGGAATAATCAGAAAGGGGAAGCTCATAGCGATAGACACGCCGGAGAAGCTCAAGGGGCTCGTTAAGGGGCGCGTTTCAGTTGAGGTGAGCTTCGAGCCGATGAAGTTCGAGCCGGGTGCGGTAACTTCCCCAATCAAGGTTGAGAGGATGGGTGACAAGGTGAGGATCTTCACGGACGACCCCGATGCAACGATCCGGGAGCTCGTGGGGTACACCGAAAGGGAAAACCTCCGCATAATCAGCCTTAGAACGCTCTCGCCCTCGCTCGAGGACGTCTTCGTGGAGCTGGTGGGTGATAGAGATGATTGAGCAGTTCAGACGCTCCTTCGCTGTAGCCAAGAAAGACATGCTCATTTTCTACCTCAAGGGGCCGGTCGTTATAATGGGCCTCATATTCCCGTTCTTCCTCTTCCTAGCCTTCCTCATCGGCAGGAACCTGGGCGGCGAGCAACTCTTCGTGGGTTTAACGGCCATGACGGCCTTCTTCACCTCGACCGCCGTTGGTCCGACGATAATTCCCTGGGAGTGCAGGGGAAGAACCTTCGAGAGGCTCATAACCGCCCCAGTATCGCTCACCACCGTCCTTTTGGGTGATCTTCAGGCATCGTTCTATTTCGGGCTAGCAATCTCTTTCCTGATATCCCTGTCTGCTGCCGTCTACCTCTCAGTTCATCCCAACCCCTTGGTCTTTCTAACCGCGACCCTGCTGGCCATCGGCTGCTTCTCGGCGATGACGATTCTAATGTCATCGTATCCTCCCACCGACGTTCCGGCGGACGTCATGATGCTCTCCTCCCTCCTCAAGTTCTCCCTCCTCTTCGTCAGCGGCATCTTTGTGCCCCTTGAGAGGCTTCCGGCCTATGGCAGGGCGATTTCCTTCCTCTCCCCCCTTACGTACTACGTCGATGCTCTGAGGCACTCCACCGGAAGGGGCTACCTCCCGCTGTGGGTCGACTTTGGAATGCTGATCCTTTTCGGCATCGCCTTCTTCCTTACAGGGGTTTCAATCCACAGAAAGGTGCTGGAGAGGAGGTTCACCTGACAAGCATGTGTATTGCTTCCGTTAAAGTTAAGGTTACATCGGCGACTCTGAATACGGTGAAATACATGTCCCTTAAAGTGGAGAACGTGGTTGCTTCCATCGACCTGCACGGGCATATAGACGTTGAAGAGGTGGCGGACGAACTCCACCCCGTTCACTACGATCCCTCTATTTTCCCGGGAGCTGCGTATAAAATGGATCCATTTGGAGTCACCTTTCTGATATTTGCCTCCGGAAAACTCGTCTGCACGGGAGCCAAAAGCGTTGAGACCATTAAAAAGGCTACCAAGGAACTCAGGCGGATTCTGGAATCCCTGGGTATGAAGTTTGGGGGTGAGCCCGAAATACAGGTTCAGAACATGGTGGCGGCCGGGGACGTGGGGTTTGGGATGCTGGAGCTTGATGAGATTGCCCTCACGTTGCCGAACGTTGAGTACGAGCCGGAGATATTCCCTGGAGTGGTCTACAGGGTTAGGAACTCAGGGATGACAATCCTGGTCTTCAACAGTGGGAAAATCGTTGTCTCTGGGGCAAAAAGGGAGGAGGACATCTGGCAGGCCCTTGAGGAGCTGAGGCAGGAGCTTGAAAAATACGGGTTGTTGGAAGGGGAAGAATGATAGTTTAGACTCCCAGCGGTAGCTTCTGGGTTGGGAATTCAAGGGGGATAAAAATGAAGCCCTGTGTTTTATCTCCCGTTCTCGGGGCACACATACTCCCCTGAAGGGCCTACTCTTCCCTCGGCTTCCATCCCCTTTCTGATGTCTTCGAGTCTTTTCCTCGCCTTCGCGATCGCAAGTGCCTCGTCTCTGTACTTTCTCAGCACCCCTATGTGGGGGAATATTATCGCGTCCCTTGGACACATCTTGGCGCATGTATCGCAACCCACTAGACAGTTGTAGGGTCTCGCGACAACCGGACGCATCCTCTCAAAGTCCCAGTCGTAGACTGTCCTGCCCCCGCACGTCATGAGACATATCCCGCATCCTATGCACCTGTCGTAGTCTATCCGTGGGTACCAGGGTATCTCTTTCCTCTCTATGCCCCACCATTTAACGTTTGAGAAGTCCTTCACGGTTCTTCCTAGGATATCCTTCCCGATTATCGGGCTTTCCTCGCTCATATCATCACCAGCTCATATGAAAACAAACTCAAATAAAAGTCTTTTCCCAACGCCCCCTTTAAAACCTTAGGTTATACCCAAGGATGCCCTTTTAGGAACCCCTGCCCAGTCGCTGCCCGGAACTTCCTTGAAAATCTCAGGAAAGGAAGACCGCTACAAAAAGAAGGAGAGCATACAGCACTCAGGGATCTTCCTGTGCCGTCGCCTTATTCAGCATCTTGCTTCCCGCTGTCTCCACAGCGTTGTAGTAACCGGGAACGTAGAGGGTTGGCCCGCGCATAACAACGCTCTCATCAACCCAGTTGATCTCGGTCACGGCCTTTGGCTTCCCGCGTTTCACTAGGTCATCCCAGAGGCGCCTGTTTATCACGCATCCCGGGTCGTCTCCAAGGAGGTCAGTGGTGTAGTGGTATGCCCTGGCCCTGCAGCCACCGCAGATGTTCCTGTAGGGGCAGTTTCTGCAGGTTCCAGTGAAATTATCCCTGTCACGCAGGAGGTTGAATATTTTACTGTTCTCCCATATCTCCTTGAAGCCCCGCCGCCTGACGTTGCCGACGGGTAACGGCAGGAACACACAGGGGACCACAGTTCCGTCAGGTTCTATCCCAGAGTAAATCCTCCCGGCACCACAACCACCTATGAACTCGGCCAGGGTTTTAACGGAGTTATCCTCTCCGATGTAGAAGTGTGCTGGCGTGACGTTTTTGCCGCTGCTCTCCAGCAGGGTCACCCTGGCATACTGCGGAGCGGTCGTGAGGATTTCAAGCTTCCTCTTTTTCATCTGATGGTATACCTCTTTCATGAAGTCCTCGCGCTCCTCCGGTGATAGATCGATCTTCACCATATCCTCAGCTCTCCCCGTGGGTACGAGGTTAAAGAATATAACGCGCTTTATACCTATGTTCTCGGCGAGATCGAGGATATCATCTATCTCGGTGTAGGTTTCCTTGTCCATTACGACTGCCATTCCGTGGCTTATTCCGAGTCCCACTGCGTTCTCAAGTGCTTTGGTGGCATGCTCCCATGCTCCCGGGATGCCGCGGAACTTATCGTGTTTCTCGGGTTTGGCAGAATCGATGCTCACCTCGACGTATTGAAGGCCGAGATCAATAGCCTTCTGCAAATTCTCCTTCTCGGCGAAGGTCCAGCCGTTGGTGGCAACTGACGTGTGGATTCCTCTGGAGGCCAGCTCCTTCACGACCCTGTAAAAATCAGGGTGTATGGTGGGTTCACCACCGCTCAGTGCAACGCCCGCGACTCCTGCCTTGTCAAGCTGGTCAACGAGGTTCAGTTTCTCTCCCAGAGAGAGCTCGCTCCTTAAAGGCCTGTCAGCTCTCTGATAGCAGTGCATGCACTTAAAATTGCACATGTTGGTGAAGTTCCAGACTATGAGGAAGGGACTGGGAAGCTTCTGCGGAACCGTGACCCCGTATCTGGCTATCCCCTCAAGGACAACCCAGATGCCACGCCTTATGTGAGGGTCGCGGAGCAGGGCCTCTTTTACTGCCTCCTCATCCCCGTGTGCAATCCTTATGCCGAGTTTCAGGAGAACTTTTATGATATCCGCCTGGAATCGTATCATCAGTGGTTCGTTAAGGCTTTCTCCGGCATAGACGCTTAAAGCCCAGTAGAGAGCGGGCAGCTCCCTGCCGTTTATCTCGTACTTTTTAAGGCTTGGCCTTAGGAGCGCCCTGGAAATGGGGTTGCCGAGGATGAGCTTAAAGGCTTTCAGCGCCGTTGTGAGCTGGTTCCCTCCTTCCTTTGGTTTCTCAACGACTCCGGGAGCGTTCATCGCCTTTGGGAATGGTTCTTTGACGACATCGGTAACTCCCTTCCCGGATTCGGTGTTGTCTCCCATCTTCACCACCTCTACCCATTGTTAAAAAAATTCTACGTATAAAGTTTTCGTTGTATCGGTTATACCTGATATATCAAAAATAACCTGAAGATTCAAACATATCTCTCAGTGCAATTCCAGTTTCTCCTTCCACTTCCATGGGAGAACCCTCCGGGGATGGCTAATAGAACTTGTGGCCTACTCAAGTACGTTTATGGATGATCGTAGAATTCGAGGAAAGGATCGGTCTACCCAAAGCTGTTTCTGGAGGACAGCATCTTGACCAGGGTTATGGCCCAGAGGATCAGGAGCGGCCACAACAGAGTGAAGCCAAAGGACTTCATCAGGCTGAGCTGGAAGGCATCCCCGATGTCCTTCGTGGCGTTTGTGAAGGCCCCCAGTGGGAATATGAAAGCCCACCACGAGCCGGTGTAAGGTAGAGTGAGCTTCCTGACGTAGTGCAGTGTTATCGCCGTTGCCATGACCAGCCACCAGAAGCCCAGACCCCAGAGAAAGAAGGCGAAGACCATAAAAGGCTCTTTGATAATCGGGATTGTTGAGTTATGGATAAGGGAGAAAAGTGCCGTTATGCTTGCCCCTATAGGTCCAAGGTTCATCCATACTAAGGGAGCCATTTGTGGTGGCATGAGTTCGTGCCTTATGAATCGTAGCGTGATCACAGCGTAGAGCGCGAGGTAAAGGAAGAACCCGGCACCCCATCCGAGGTAGTTGATTACCGTTACGAGCTGGGCGGTATAGCCTGAGGCAACTTTCATGAAAACCGCCCCGAAGGGTATAATTACCAGTGCAACCGGGGGGATGTACCAGGCCGGTGAGAGATGTCGCAGATCAATCTCACCAGCGATGAACACTTCGTAGGACATCCAGAAAGCAAAGACAAACGTTAGAACCAACCCCCATAACCAGAGGTACCATGCCACCTTCAGGTTCCCTAGAATTGATATGAACTGCGCCGCAAGGACTATTGTAGCTGCACCGCTTGTGCCATAGAAATGGCCCTTTGATGGGTGTTTTAGATCCCTGAGAGCTGCATCCCTGTGAAAAATCCAGCGAAGGAGCCACATAATGAGCAGGAGAAGGTAGAGGAGAGTGTTGAGATAGGTTAATACAACACCAACATCATTAAGCGGAGTCCAGTAATTTGCATATCTATAGGAGGCGAGGGCAACCGCTCCGGTTCCCATAACACTTGCGAATAGTGCGGGATTGAACTCTCTAAGCCTTCCCATGATGCTCCCCTCATATGATATTTATTTCTTGATTTGATATTTTAGGGCACCTTAAAAATATTTCGGTAGTGAAATTCCTGATTCGGGTTGAGGCCCCCTAGGGGCTGCGATTCTTTAAGTGCTATATCCAACCATGAGGGGTTTGATGAACCACCGGATCACTGCCCTTTTTCTCCGACGTGCAGCCTAATTGAGATATAGACCCACTGCGATGAAGGTCACTTAACAATGGACTGGGTCGAGATAATACTGAGCTTGGTGATGATGGGACTGGCGTACTACTACAAGAGGAGCCCTGCAGCAGTGGGGTGGAGCATCCTTGTGCTGGCGTTCATAACAATGCCCTTCGATGGTGGCTTTTGGACCGTTGGTGCATGGATTGCAGTGATCGGTGGCGCCATCATTGCAACTGCCAAAGAATGAACCGGTGCACCTTTTATTTTTCGAGTTTTTGGTTTTAGGGGGGTGATCCCGTGGATGTCCCGGCCAAGAGAACTTTCACAGCAGCAGTGGAGCGTGCGATGCTTCGCTGGGGCTACACCCACAGTGAGGGCAGAGTGTACGCGGTTCTACTCCTCCATGGGCACCCTATGGGGATCCATGAGCTCGTGAATGCAACAGGTTTAAGCAGATCGACGGTTTCCACGGCTCTATCAAGACTTTCACGTGACTATCTCATTGTTATTCGGATGCAGAACCGGAAGAAGCTCTTTTCTGCCCTGCCCGGCTTTCTTGGTATGTTTCTGAAGCAGTCACGTGAGATGCTGGAGCATGAAGTGGAGCCCGCAATCCGGGCCTTGGAAGTCCTCCATATTGACGGGGCCGTGCTAAAAGATTTTAAGGATCTTGAATGTGTTCTTGAGGAGATTCTTGATTTGGATCCCAGGCTCGGGTGTCGATCCTCGAGCTCGCAGAAAAAAGCTTAATTTCTGCTGAAGGTCACTATTTCGGTGACATCTAGATGCATCAAAACTTTTTAAAACGTTGGGCACTAAAGTTATGATGATTGATCAGGTGGCGATGCACATGGGGATTAAGGAAATGAAGAGGTTCGTTGAAATCGTTGAGAGGATGATGACACGGTGGGGTTACAGTCATACCGATGCCAAGGTCTACGCGTACCTTCTGCTCTCTGAGGAGCCCCTGAGTATAAACGATCTCGTTGAGCTCACGGACCTCAGCAGGTCGTCGATTTCGGTGGCCCTTTCTAGGCTCACGAAGGACTACATGGTAAACGTTAGAAAAGTGGGCAAGACCAAGTTCTTCACTCCCATACCCGCGTTTTTTGAGAAGTTTCTTCACCAGCCCAGGGAGACCCTCGAGAAAGAGGTTGTCCCCCTAAAAGAAACCGTTGAACGGATAATAGAGACCACGTCCGATTCGGATCATCGACTGAAGCTTCAAGTGCTTCTTGATGATATCCTCCAGCTGGAATGCATCCTTCGCCAGATCATTGAATTCGAGGAGAACTACAAATGTGGGAAGATTTCAAAGGAAGGGTGAAACTTTAAAGCTCCGCCTCACCCAAAAGTTTGAGAAGGTCTAGGAACCTCCGGTCTTTGATCTTTCCTATGGTTCTGCTGAGCCTTTCTTCCTTCATTTTACCGTCTTTGTAGAGTGCCAGGGCCTTGAGCCCGTTGAAGAAGTCTCCGAGCTCCGGAAACGCCCCGGTGAACATGTCCATATTGGAGTAAACCGTCTCAAAGTCGTCGTCAAGGAAGAGCTGCCAGATAACGTCTATCAGGGCGTCAAAGGCCACGTCGTAGTACTCGGTTCCCTTTGCGTGAGCCATGGCGTAGAGACATTCCTGGAGGGCGGCCTCATAGTTATCATCCTCCTCGAATATCTCCTCGTAGGAGAGATGTAGCTCTGAAAGGAGCCTTTTGTCATCCAGAACTTTGGGAAGTAGCCCCGCCAGCATGGCCTTCGCTTTGTAGGTTTCCCCCATCTCAAACGTCACGTACGCTTTGTATACGGCAACGTGAAGGAACTCCTTTTCGTCTCCAAGTTCCCTGTATATTCCTTCAGCTTTTTCCATTAGTTCCTTGGCCTTTTCAAACTCCTGGAGTTCTTCATGGATGAGGGCCATGTTGTAGTATACCTTTGCAATGTTCATCTTGTGTCCCTTTTCAGTCTCCTCATTCAGGAGTGAATGATGGAGCTCTAGGCTCTTCTCAAGCTCTCCGATTAGATAGTAGAGGTCTGCAAGTTTGAATTTAACTTCAAAGTCACCTTCCTCTTCCGCCATCTTCTTAAACTCGCTTATCTTGTCAACACCCAGGAGTTCATGGTAGTAGTACACAACGAGCTTGTAAAGTTCAAGGTCGTTGCATTCCAGTGCGAGGGCTTCCGCCTTCTTAAGAACCTCGCTGAGATCCTCATCGTTCAGCTCATCTACCTTGTAGTAGAGAAGGTTCGCGACCTTTTTGCAGTTCCTCTCCTTAATCGCTTTGATTATCTCCTCCATTTCAACACCCCACAGGGGTTACCCTTCCGACTATTTAACGGTTTAGCATCCCGATATTTTTAAACCCTGAGGGGCTACCTATCAACATGCTCGAATTGATTTTCCTCGGCACCGGCGGCATAATGCCCACAGGGGAGAGAAACGTTCCAGCGATAGCGCTCCGTTATAAGGGGGAGATAATGCTCTTCGACGTCGGGGAGGGTACGATGAGGCAGATGAACAGCGTAAAGCTCAGCCCCATGAAGGTCGATAAAATCTTCATAACCCATTTCCACGGTGACCACTATCTCGGGCTCGCTGCCTTAATCCAGACGATGAACCTCTGGGACAGGGAAAAGGCGCTCCATGTATACGGCCCCAAGTACACCTTCAAGTTCGTTCAGAACTTTCTCAAAAGCGGTTTCTTCAGACCGGGTTTTGACGTTCACATTCACGAGCTCGGCGAGACGAGGCTTAAGTTTGGAGACTATGAGGTATGGAGCTTCAAGGTGGAGCACGGTGTTCCTGCCCTTGGCTATGTCTTCAGGGAGAAGGACAGGCGTGGAAAGTTCCTGCCGGAGAAGCTCACCGAGTACGGTCTGAGCGAGGGGCCGATACTCGGCAAGCTTGAGAGGGAGGGCAAGATCGAATGGAATGGGAGAACTGTTTACCTTAAGGACGTGACCGGGCCCAGGAGAAAGGGCATTAAGGTTGCCTACACGGGTGACACCCTGCCTGCTGAGAGGACAGGGCTCTTTGCAGAGAACGCCGATCTGCTAATCCATGAGGCGACCTACCTGAACTCAGTAGACAGGAACGGTAGCTATCACTCGACGGTTGAGGAGGCCTGTGAAGTGGCGAAGAAGGCAAAGGTGAAGCTCCTTGCCCTGTTTCACAGGGCATTCCGCTACAGCTATGAGGAATACGCGAGGAAAGCCTCGGAGATCTGTCGGGAGTTTGGGGTAAACTTTATCGTTCCGAGGGATTTTGATGTGATAACCTTCAAATCGGGCTCATGGAAGCTCAGAAACCTTCAGGGGGATGAAACATGAACTACCTTCGCTACATCAGGCTCATAGGCACGATGCATGTCTCGCCGGAGAGCAGGGAGAAGGTCATCAGGACGATACTGAACGAAAGGCCCCATGCAGTAGCCATAGAACTTGACAGGACCAGGTTTCTGACCATGAGGGGGGACGAAAAACGCAGAGCAAGTCTGGGGGAATCGCTCAAGTACGGCAGGAGGGGTCTGGTCAACTACCTCCTGGCCAAGCTCGAGGAGAAACTGGGCGAGGAGTTTGGCATGGTGCCCGGTGGGGAGATGATGGCTGCGGTTGAAGCGTCTCAGACCCTCGGAGTTCCACTTTATCTCATCGATGAGGACATAAACCTCATCCTTGGGAAGATACTCGCGGCGCCCTTTAGGGAGAAGCTCCTTCTGGCGCTCGAAAGTCTGGCGGTTCTTCTCCCCATCAAGATGGGCAGGGGAGACGCAGGGGATCTTATGGAGGATTACCGCTTCATGATGTTTCAGTTCAGAGAGCGCTACCCCTACCTATATCGTGTTCTGGTCGAGGAGAGAAACGAGATAATGGCGCGTAACCTGATATCCATCGTTGATTCCCTGCTTGCGGCAGGCATTAAGAGGCCGAGGGTTGTTGCGGTG
>JALVUT010000192.1 GCA_027035445.1 Thermococcus sp. | reverse complement strand
GTGTAGCTCACTCCCTGAGCCTCAAGGTTCTTTACAAAGGCCCTCAGATGATTCTCACTGCCGGCCATGAGGTTGCTGTAAACCGCCTTGATGTCCTCGTTGTCCGTCTTGGCCATCCAGTCTTCAAGATCCCTGATGTCGGTCTCCTCTATGAGTGCCCCAACTTTGAGCGCATCAACGGTGCCTTGGCTTCCCTGCTCGATCAGCTGGTCGTAGAGGGACTGAAGCTCCGGGTTCTCAAAGACCCCGACCTCATTAAGGGTGTCTGGTGCGGTCAGGTTGTACTTCTCGATTAGTCCAAGTACCGCGTCCATGTGTCTCCCCTCGCTTTCAGATATCCTCTCAAAGACGACAAGGCCAGTCTCGTTGTACAGCGTCAGGTAGACGTCCCTCGCGAGCTTCTCCTCCTCTACCATGTAAAGCAGGCCGCTGGCCTCGTCGTCGCTGAGCGGCGCGTAGTAGTCCGCGTAGTCCTTCTGGGCGGTCCCTTCCGCCATGGGGTTGGGGCCGGGGGTGCCCCTGTATGCTGTAACCCCTCCGAGCACCAGGCCAAAGAGGCCCAGCACCAGCAATCCAAACCCTACCAACTTTTTCCTCATGCTCCTTCACCTCTCCATATGTAAGTTCAATATTGCATATGTATGCCAAGTTTATAAAGTTTTCGGTAGGGAAACCGTTTAATCCAAAAGTCCGATATACGCATGGTGAAGGTAATGATCCCCGGGGGAGAAATCGCTTCATATCTAGCGATTGCCATGGGCATCGTTTACCTTATTGTGGATCTCAGGAGCAAAAGGCTGACACAGACGGATAGGATTTCAATGATTTTTACGATAGTGATGGGCACATACCTCATAATCGCTGGAATGCTGACCATCCTCCAGAGAAAGGGAACGATCGGTCCGGAACTCTATGCCGCGGTAATATGGGCCTTCGTACTAGCATTGCTTCCAATGTCCCTTTACCTGACTAACAAAAAGAGAACAGGAACACAGGCCGATTAAGCCCCAAACTTCTCGCTCCTGTTCATGAGGTCCATCATTATCGACACGATGTCGTGGCCCTTTATCCTTCCGAGGCCGCCGCGCATGCACTCGCGCTCGCCGAAGGCCTCAGTCGAGTCGGCTCTGACGCCACCTCCGGAGATGAGGAGCGGAACCGGATCGCCGCTGTGGTTCATCACTTCACAGGGCGTGCTGTGGTCGCCGGTTATCGCTATGACGGTCTCTTCAAGGTCGATGTTGTCCATGATATAACCTATCATTCTATCGGCCTTTTCGATCATCTCGGCCTTGAGCTTCGGGTTGTTGTCGTGGCCGGCAGCGTCGGTCGGCTTGAAGTGCAGGAACACGAAGTCATATCCTTTAAGGAGCTCAACGGCCTTCCTAGCTTTGACCATCTCGTCGGTGTTGTATTCACCTGTCGCCCCTTCCGGAGTGAAAACGTCGAAGCCTATCGCCCTTGCAACGCCCTTGACGAGCGAGACCGCTATAACCGCCCCAGCCCTGAGCTTCCACTGTTCGGTGAACTTCATCGGTATGCCGGGGTAAGTTCCGGCGCCCCTTATGAGAAGGTAGTTGGCCACGGGCTTACCCGCATTTCTGCGCTTCCCGTTGATGGGATGCTTTTCGAGAATCTCGTGTGCCTGCCTGACGAACTCGTTGAGTATCTCGACAACACGCCTGCTCTCCTCGTCCTCCCAGGTGAAGTCGTGGGGCGGTTTACCGGCCTCGTGGGGGTCATTCTCACCGACGCGGTAGCCCTTGGCCATGCCCCTGAGAACGAGGACGGCCCTGTGGCCAGTCGCCCCGGCGAAGATGAAGTCAACGGATATCTTAACGTTCTTCTGGATGGCCCTAGCCAACTCGTGAGCTTCCTCGGTACTTATCCTGCCCGCGCGCCTGTCTGTTATGATGCCTTTCTCGATGGTGGCGAAGTTCACCCTGAAGGCCAAGTCGTCCTCGCTGAGATCCAGACCAACGCCCATAGCCTCAAGGTAACCCCTACCCCGGTAGACCTTGTATGGGTCATAGCCGAAGATACTGAGGTGAGCTGTATCGCTCCCGGCCGGCTGGCCGGGCTTTATCGGATCCTGCTGGCCGAGGATTCCCATCTTGGCGAGCCTGTCCATGTTTGAAGTTTTCGCATATTCGAGCGGAGTCTTCCCGCCGAACTCCTTTACCGGCCTATCGCCGAGGCCGTCAAGGATTATGAGCAATCCCTTCCTCTGCTTCATATATATCACCAAGGGTGATTGGCCTGCGAAGTTAATAAGCTTTGTCGAGTGAATTTTGGGTCCCAGTATGGAACTGTCTACTTGGCATTCAAATGAAATGCAGACATCGGCTATAACAGCGTGCCCAATGCAGGAACTCCCGACAAGATTGTTAT
>JALVUT010000191.1 GCA_027035445.1 Thermococcus sp. | reverse complement strand
GCTCGACGGTCTTGCCGAGGTACCTCAGCGCGGTGAAGAACTGAAGGCCTTCAGCGAGCCAGCAGCGGTAGTCCTCCATCGAGTGGATTATCAGCAAAGGCGTCTCCACGTTCGGCGCGTACTTCAGTGGACTCTTCTCCCAGTAGCCGTCCGTATTGTTCCACGGGTCGCCACCAATCTGGTCCGGGGCGAAGAAGTAGCCGATGTCCGTCGTCCCAAAGAAGCTAGTCCAGTTGGAGATGGAGCGCTGAGTAACCGCGGCCTTGAACCTCTTCGTGTGGCCTACTATCCAGTTCGTCATGAATCCGCCGTAGGAGCCGCCCGTGACGCCTATCTTCTCCGGGTCAATGAAGTCGAAGCGCTTTAGGGCTTCATCGACGACCTCTATCAGATCCTTATAATCGCGCTCTCCGTAGTGCTCCCTTATGTCTGCAAACTCCTCGCCGTAGCCGTCGCTTCCGCGCGGGTTGGAGAATATCACGGCGAAGCCCTTGGCTGTCAGGACGTGGAACTCGTGCATGAAGGAGTAGCCGTAGGCGGTTTTAGGCCCGCCATGGATCTCAAGAACCGCGGGATACTCCTTTCCGGATTTAAAGCCAGCGGGCTTCATAATCCACGCGTCTATCTCCACGCCATCGCTCGCCTTAACCTTGAAGTGCTCCGGTTTGGACAGTGTGTACTCCGTTATCCAGCCGTTGAAGTCGGTAACGCGCTTCTCCTTCCCGTCTCTGAGGACATAAAGCTCCGTTGGGGTCAAAGCGTCTTGAGCAGTGAACGCTATGTAGTCGCCCATGGCAAAGCTCTCGACGCTTCTATCGCCGCCGACAACGCGCTCAATCTCCCCATTGAGGTTCACACGGAAGAGGTTCGCCCTCGGGCCGTCCGTGGCGACGTAGTAGATCCAGCCATTCCTGAAAACCAGTTCCGCTCTCTGACTTCCCCTAACATCGCAGTTGAGCGAGTTGTATGCCGAGCGGTCGAGCTTGGCTGTGAGCTTCCTCATCTCTCCAGTTTCGGGTTTGTAGTGGTAGATGTGCGTATTTGTGGGAATACCGCGCTCGCGCGTGTTGGACTTGAGGATGAAGGTTCCGTCGTCAAGTGGGATGAAGTCCTGGACGCTCCACTTTCCAGGCGTTAAGCGCTTCGCTTTCCTCCCCTCAAGGACGTAGAGGTCGCTCACCATCGGCTTCCTCTCGCGGTCTCCCTGAGCCGTGAAGTAGAGATTTCCCTTATGGAATCTGATCTGGCCCACGTCGAGGTTCTTCGGCGTTATGCGCCTCTTCCTCCCCGTTTCAACGTCCACCAGATAGACGACGCCCCTCTTCCCGTAGACCCAGCCGACGCCGTTGAACCAGAATGGCATCTCTCTAATTACGTGCACTTCGTCCTTCGGCTTCCTCTTGACGTCGATCGGTGTGACGACGGCTATGCCCTTGCCGTCCTCGGTGAAGCGGATGTTCTTTATCCCGTATTTGAACTTGGTCAGAAGCTTGGCCTCTCCCCCGTCGGTGGGAATTACGTAGAGCTCAGCCTCCTTGCTCTCCCTGTCGCGCTTGGAGGTGAAAGCCACCAGCTTCCCGTCCGGGGAGAAGCGCGGGTTACCGTCCTTCTTTCCGGCGGTGAAGGGCTTGGCCTTCCTGCCGTCGTAGAGGTAGAGCCTTGAGAAGTAGTCGTCCTTTTCGAGGTTTATCTCCGTCACCTGGAAAACGAGCCTTCTTTTGAAGGCGTCGATGTTTCCCACGAGCTTAAACTTTCCGAGGTCTTTCTCGGTCAGACCTTTCACATAAATCACCGGACTGAGTTGGCCTTTTTCGTATAAAAGCTTGGCGTCTCGATGGGTATAGAAAAAAAAGTTAAATATATTACTGTTTATAGTTATTATTGAAAATCAAGAGGAAGTGAATTTATGAGAAGAAAATATATAGTAGCCTGTTTATCTGTTTTTGTTATCGGATTCCTATTATTTGCACCAGCAATTCAGGGTGTTCCTCCGGCGTACTCGTATCAGCTCTATTCCCTGTACGGAGACTGGCTCCAGGGAAAGCCCGTTGGACTTGCAGTTTTCAACGTTGAACCAACGATAAACGGAAGGAAGTTCACCGGGGATTTGATTCTGACAATCATCAACTACTCCTCGGATTCTCCGCGGGTGGTCCTCGTAAAGCACATAAATGGTTATTCTCAGGTTGCCATTAAGATACAAAGAGTACCCCTTGGGGTTCAGACCGTCACGGAGGTTCAGGACGGGAGAGTTGTAACAAAGGAAATAACTGTTTTCAAGGATAGGAGCTATTTCATTGGGGTTGTTGGAGTTATAAACGGGAGGCTTTACAGTGGAGGCGAGTTTGTAAACTTCGAACCGAGTAAGCCGATAACAAAAAATCTAAGAGTACAG
>JALVUT010000190.1 GCA_027035445.1 Thermococcus sp. | reverse complement strand
TACCACATCCGATATCGGCATTTTGGTCAACGGATTTCCAAGGGAATCCTCCGTTGCGGTGGAAATTGGAGGAGTAAGAACAAACTTCAGAATGCCAGATTTAATTTCAATAGGTCTTGGAGGGGGGGAGTATAGTCAGGGTAGATAATGGGGACGTCAGGGTTGGCCCTGAGAGTGTCGGATACAAAATCACAGAAGAGGCTCTTGTTTTTGGTGGAGATACATTGACAGCAACTGACATCGCGGTAGCGGCCGGACGGTATGAACTTGGAGATGCAACCAGAGTTCAGCATTTGGATACCTCCCTTGTTGAGAGGGCCATCAACAGAATCGATGCCATGGTTGAAGATGCAATTGACAGAATAAAGACAAGCCCAGAACCTGTCCCAGTGATCCTCGTTGGTGGAGGCAGTATCTTACTTTCTAACAGAATCAAGGGTGCTTCAAAGGTCATCAGGCCTCAGAATTTTGATGTTGCAAATGCGATTGGTGCTGCTATAGCCCAAGTTAGTGGAGAGGTCGACAGAGTCTATTCTCTCGAACAGCTGGGGAGGGAGAAGGCCATTGAAGATGCAAAGAATAAGGCAATCAAAGAGGCTATTAAAGCAGGTGCCGACCCGAGCACTGTTGAAATTGTCAATTTTGAGGAGATTCCTCTGGCATATCTTCCAGGAAATGCAACGAGGATTCGTGTGAAAGCCGCAGGTTATCTGAAGGCATGATTTTTATTTTTAAAACTTTGGGGGTTGAAAAGATGGGAAGTGAAGAAGGATTTATTGAAAAACATGCCCTGGATGAAATACCTAAAGAGGAAAGGAGTCCGTGGTATAGTATTGCGCTGATATGGACAGGTGTGATGATATGCATTCCCGCATTGATGATCGGTGGCGCTCTCGTTAGCGGGTTGCCCCTCGGAAACGCCATACTCGCCGGCATCATAGGATACACTATAGTCGTAGCTTACATGGTGTTTATTGGAATGCAGGGTGCGGATCTGGGCAGACCAACAGCAGTTCTGGCAAGATCGTCCTTTGGAGAAAAGGGAGCTAGGATAGTGATTTCACTTATAATCGCAGTTTCCCTTGTAGGATGGTTTGGAGTGCAGGCAAACATCGCCGGTGCCGCATTTTCCAGCATCCTAAAGAGTTGGCTGGGAGTTAATGTTTCAATATCGCTCTCCTCATTTGTCTGGGGAGTAATAATGCTAACAACTGCTATTGTTGGATACAAAGCCCTTGAATACCTCAATTATGTGGCAGTTCCATCCCTGCTGATTCTGGCACTCTATGGAACCTATGTCTCGCTCACAAGATTTGGGCTGGAAAATCTGTCAAAATATCAACCTGCGCATCCATTTTCATTCCTCCAGGGAATTGCACTGACGGTAGGAACTTTTGCCGTGGGAGCCACAATTGCGGCGGATTATTCGAGATACGCCAGAAACAGGAAAGATGCCGTTCTATCCTCCGTATTCGGAGTATGGCCTGCTGGGGTGTTGATGCTCTCCATGGGTGCCGTGATGTCTGTCGTGGCTGGAACATACGATATAACTCAGGTTCTTTCAAAACTTGGATTATCAGCTATAGCCCTTATAATCCTGATCCTCGCAACATGGACGACCAACACAATAAACGCATACTCAGGTGGTTTGGCAATCACAAACATGTTTAACCTTTCAGGAGAACGGAGAGCGCTGGCTACAGCAATTACAGGTCTGTTAGGTACAATCCTGGCAGTTGTAGGAATATTGAGCTATTTCATAAAATGGCTCACAATATTGACATCCACAATTCCCCCAGTTGCTGGTGTGCTTATAATGGATTACTGGATAATGAGACATGCGAAACCTGAGAATTGGAGAGAGTATCCTGGTGTAAACTGGGCAGGAATCGGAGCATGGCTTGTGGGTTCTTTAGCAGCGATAAAGATTCCATGGGGAATAGCTCCAATAAACGGCATAATAACTGCCATGGTAATATACTACATCCTCTACAGGGCTCTTGGTGAAAAGCAATGAAGAAAATAAAAATACTCGATCTAATCCCGGTTATTGAAACTGAAGGCATAGAAGAAGGTATTAAAGACAGAGAAAAACTGGGAAAATATCTTAAAGAGGAAACCGGAGGATTGATAGAGCTTGAAGTTCTTTCAATAGATAGGGGGACTGCTTCCATTGAAGGGAACTACGATGAAGCTTTAAATGTGCCTCACATCCTAAAAAAGGTCAGATGGGCGGAAAAAAGCGGGTATGATGCCGTTGTCTTGGACTGCTTTGGAGATCCTGGGCTTGATGCTGCCAGAGAGCTTGTAGAGATACCTGTAATCGGAGCAAATCAGGCCGCAATCCATATGGCATCCCAGCTTTCCACCAGATTTTCGATTATAAACATACTTCCAGAAACTGAATAC
>JALVUT010000189.1 GCA_027035445.1 Thermococcus sp. | reverse complement strand
CTTTCCCGTTCGGATAAACTGCAAGGATAGTGTAATTGTACGTTCCCGCTGGAAGGCCAAGCTTCTGGTCAATTCCAGTAGCGTAGAAGTAGTATCCACCCTCTTCAGCACTGAGTGGATAGTACTCCCCGTTTATCATGACAAAGGCGCCTTCAAGTGGAATAAGGCTCATGACACTAACGTCAAAGTTCCCAAAGTCAATTGAAGAGGCGTTGGGTGCGGTCTTTGGTCCGTACTGGACAACGGGGACTGTAACATTGACCGATACACTACCCCCATCGGGTATCGTCACATTCTCAGGGTATGCGGCTATCGGGTAGTAACCACTTGGAGTCTGGAAGAGCAGCGTGAAGTTGTATACCTCACCGGTGATGTTGTCTCTGAGGAGATCATGTGGCGAGATGGCGAGGGTGACGTTGCGTGGTGTACTGTTGGTTTCCTGTACATAGTAGGTCAGGTACATTAGAGCGTTGCTTATATCAAAGGCCATCGGGCTGTTCGGGAATGGATGATCCTGTGGAAGCTCGGCCGCAGTTGTCTCGTTGGTTATATCACTCCACAGGTAGTCACTCCAAAAGTCAAGGTAGTTATGTTGCCAGACCCCGGTTCCATTGGTCGACAGTGAAATTGGAATACCTGCCGGTATGTGTTGGCTGCTTCCCATAACGCCGTCAACGACCTCTCCCCTGACGGGGTGCTTTATACCGACTACCGCCATGACTTCAGGGGTGTAGTTGGCGGCCTTTGGAACGTAGACAAAAGCACTGCTTCCACCCCAAGAGACGGGCCACTCTATCCGGAAGCTAACGTTAAGGAGTCCATCAACACTTGCTGTAAACACCTGCCCCGCACTCTTGATGGCCCGGTAGGAGAACAGCCAGTACCCGTTGTTGCCCCAGCTGGGGCCCCAGGAGTTAACCATGACAAAGGCGCCGGTTCCATCCGGGGTTGTCTGGGTATCATTGTAACCGACTATGGTAACGGCGTGCCCTCCCTGCCAAGCGGAGTAGTAGTTGCTGAAGTCAAGGTACGGGACTCTGGAGAGGTAATTGTTCAACGGCACGTAGTGGATCATCCACTCGAAGTTTGCCAGGGCAAAAAGGGCATCAAAGCCGTGGTTGAGGAACCACTGCTCACCATTCGCCGAGTAAGCGGAGAGATAGAACGTGGCGTTACTCCACCAGCTCTGATTGTTGATATAGCTGCTGTACACACCATTCATAATATTTGAGGCGGCCGTTGCAACGGGTTCGTTCAGACTGATGTTAAATTCCGTGGTGAGCATCTTTGTGAGCAGGTCTATCGACCTGTTGCCCTGCTGTAGAAGCGAGATCAGAACACTCTGGTTTCCATTGTGGTACTGGTTGGTGTAGAGGGTAGCCCACAGGTTGTAGTCCTGCAGGGCATAGTCGAGGAGATCACTGACCGTCCAAGATGCATAGGTACCGTTGGTCCAGTATTTCTGCCCGTATATGTTTGAGTAGTTTGCATAAAAGACCAGGTGTCCGAGGAACCGTCCCGGTTGTCCGAGGAACTCAAAGCTTGGGAGAACATTTATTGCAGTCTGAAGGGTGTAGCCCTTGGCTAGAAGGGCCTTGGTGTAGTTCCACTGTGTGGCGTTGGTGAAGTTCAATATGTACCACTGCCCGGGTATCTGATACCGTTTAGGGTACAGTTTAGGGATCCCTAGCTCATAGTACTGCCACCAGTACATGTCGGGGGTTCCGCTGTTGTGGGAGGCCTCCATCCACTGGGTAAGGTTGGGCCAGACCCACGCGTAGTCCGAGGGGTCACCATAGGGTCCAAGAACGTAGAGCGGGAAGTCCTTTAGTGGGACTGCACCTATGGTTGATATCAGGTTCATGGCATCCCACATGTTGCTTCCCTGGTCACTACCACCATCTATCAGGTTATACGTAAAGGTTGGATTCATTATATCACTGGTGCTGCTCGGGTGTGGGTTGTTTCTCCACCAATTGATCATATATGTCCAGACGTAGTAGGTTGAACTCCAAGCGTTGCACGACCCCACGTAACCCTGATCTCCAATGGGAGGCAGGTAAAGGGTGTTTATTTTTTCCGACGGGAGGGTAGATGCATTAAAACTTGATGTCCCGTTTGGCACTATTATCTGGGCAGCCAAGGGATTGAAGGGAGCGTTGGCGATTGCTTCTCTAAAAGCACTTGATGTCATCTGACTGAACTTAAAACCCACGACCCTTTCATACTGGTTCCGTGGAACCATCATGAGTCCTGCTCTGTGAACCCTGAAAGGCATGATCTCATTCATCATCCATAACGGTTGATTTGCAGTTTGCACTACTGTAGAAGTACTGGCCGGCGAAGCCGCAGTGTAGGGCAGGGCTACTGGCACTACTGAGAACAGCATCACTACCACGACCAAAAGGCT
>JALVUT010000188.1 GCA_027035445.1 Thermococcus sp. | reverse complement strand
TTTTTATTCTCCCTATCTCTCCCGTCGTCTTGGTGTGCTCTTTGTTGCACGCGTTTACATTCCAGTCCTCGATGACGACCACCTTCAGCGTACTGACCTCCGGAGGGATTGGAAAGATGTCGTACATATCCTCGCCAAATCGCTTTTCAGCCTCCGCCCTCGGTAGCTCGTAGACGTTTATTGGAACATTCTCCCGAACCTTCCCGTTGGCGAGCCGCTCTATCTCGGTTATCTCCCCCAGGCTTGGCTTCCGGTAGAACCTGACAGTCAGAACCCCTCTATTGCCTTTGACGTGGGTTGATGCCGTCCACTTGGCATTTTCGCCAAGAACCTTAACAACGGCACCCTTGACGACATGGAGGGCTGTGTGGGTCCTGACCTCAGCCGGAGACATTACCACCACTCACCCCTCATCCTCGGAGGGCTTATTAACGGTTGCGGCTTGAAAATGACTGGGGGTATTGTTATGAAAAACTTGAGGACATCACAAAGGAACTAGGTGCCGAGATTCTCGACATACGACGGCCAGAAGATCCTTGAGCAGGCCACCAGGAAGACCGGAGCCTCTCCGAAGCAGATGATAAAGTCGCTCGTGATAATAAGCGAGAGGGAACCGCTGCTCGTCATAGTCGACGGCGAGCCCAGAGTGGACATGAAAAAGCTCGAAAAGCCCTTTGGGAAGTGCCGTTTCGCCAAGCCTGAGGAGGTAAAGGAACTCACCGAATACGAAGTTAAAGGGATTCCACTCAGAACGGTAGTCGATCCAAGGGTTCTCAAAAACGACTATGTCATCGATGGTGGCAGTGCTGTAGACAAACTGCTGAAGATAAGAGCCCAGAAGATCGTGAAGTACCAGAAGGCAGAGGTAAAAGGACTAATCCTCCGTGACCTTCCATCTTCACACCCTATCCCATGGGACAGAAAAGGTGCCACACGTTTGAAGGTTTTTCAGTCCGCTCATGACCCTACCGAAGAAATCCCGCCAAAAGGTTTCTCTGTTCAACAAAAACCGTTATAAATGCCAAAAACGAGACTCTACTGCCGTATTAAAAACTTTTGAGGTGGTCAACATGACCGAGAAGAAGAGGAGGGTTCTAATACTTGGGGCTGCCGGAAGGGACTTCCACAACTTCAACACGTTTTTCAGGGACAATCCGGAGTACGAGGTCGTTGCCTTCACCGCGACCCAGATTCCTGACATAGAGGGCAGGACCTACCCGCCTGAGCTCGCCGGAGAGCTCTATCCAAACGGGATCCCGATCTGGAGCGAGGACGACATGGAGAGGATAATCAGGGAACACGACATTGACGTAGTCGTCTTCGCCTACTCCGACGTTCCCCACGAGCACGTCATGCATCTTGCAAGCAGGGCCCACTCAGCCGGTGCTGACTTCTGGCTTCTCGGCCCGAAGAGCACCATGCTCAAGTCCAGCAAACCGGTTGTCGCCGTAACCGCCGTCAGAACCGGCTGTGGAAAGAGCCAGACTTCAAGAAAGGTCGCCCAGCTTCTCCAGGAGCTGGGCTACAGGGTCGTCGCCATAAGGCACCCAATGCCCTATGGTGATTTGAGGAAGCAGATGGTCCAGCGCTTTGCAAGCTACGACGACCTCAACAGGTACGAGTGCACAATCGAGGAGAGGGAGGAATACGAGCCCTACATCGACAGGGGCATGGTCGTCTACGCAGGCGTTGACTACGAGAAGATTCTCCGCGAAGCCGAGAAGGAGGCCGACATCATCCTCTGGGATGGCGGAAACAACGACTTCCCGTTCTACGTCCCTGACCTCTGGATAGTGGTTACGGACCCACACAGGCCTGGGCATGAAGTGAAATACCATCCCGGTGAGACCAACTTCCGCTCCGCTGATGTGATAATCATAAACAAGATCGACACCGCCAACCGCGACGACATTCAGAAGGTCCGCGAGGACATCGAGGAGATAAACCCGAAGGCCATCGTTATCGACGGTGCCTCACCGCTCTATGTTGACAAGCCGGAGCTCATCAAGGGCAAGCGCGTTCTCGTCGTCGAGGACGGGCCAACGCTCACCCACGGCGGCATGAAGTACGGTGCCGGCTACATAGCCGCCAAAAAGTTCGGGGCCAAGGAGATAATCGACCCGAGGCCCTACGCCGTCGGCTCGATCGTAGACACCTACAAGAAGTACAGCCACCTCGATGTCATCCTGCCGGCCATGGGCTACGGCGAGAAGCAGATAAAGGAGCTCGAGGAGACCATCAACAGAGCCGATGCAGATGTCGTCGTCATCGGAACCCCGATCGACCTCAGGCGTGTCGTGAAGCTCAACAAGCCGGCCGTCCGCGTCCGCTACGAGCTCGAAGAGATCGGCGAGCCGAAGCTCAGAGACATCCTGAAGAACTGGGTCGAGAACTGCGAGAAGCTCAAGAAGTGAG
>JALVUT010000187.1 GCA_027035445.1 Thermococcus sp. | reverse complement strand
CCTGTGATCAATCCTAGAAAGAAGAGGGCTATTCCCGCCGTTCCAACTTCCAGTCCATTGAAACCGGCTAGGAGGTTGACGAGGTTTGCCGAGCCTGTGACGAAGAGCACTGCAAACAAAGGGTACAGTACCCCAAGGCCGAGGGAAATTCCGAACACATCAACCGTGTGGGGGACCGCGATGAACGCTACCGGGATCGAGACTAGGAGGGAAAGAAGGACTTTATGAGATTGCTTCAGGTTCGTCGTGTCATCTAGGATTCCGATGATTCCAAAGAGTATGAAAGCCAGAAGAGCCATGGCAGTTTTCTCGTTCAGGGCAGGGCTCAACGCAACCGGTAGGGAGAGAAGAAGCGCAATCCCGCACATCTCCGGCACTTCGTGCTGGTCGAACTTGTGTATGTCCCTGCCCGTTATTCCAGCAGCCCTCATAATCTTCCCTACGTAATAGGTCAGTACGAGCGATAGGGTTAAACCTATAAGAGGGGATGCCCACATCACACCTGACACCTTAAATTCCGTTAATGTCCTGGAAAATAAACCCTTCGGTGGGCAAAATGGACATAAGGCTGGTGGTCTTTGATCTCGATGGAACCCTCATAGGCGCCGAACAGACATTTATCGAACTCAAGGAAAGGCTTAAATCCGAGTTCCTGAGCCTCGGGATCCCTGAGAGGATCCTTGGAAACCTGACCCCTATGTACGAGAGTATTCGAAGGATTGCAACCGAGACCGGTAGGGACTTTGAGGAGCTGTACGAGGTTATGGTAGAGCTTGAAACGAAGAGGGTTGAGGGCAGCTTCCTCTTCAGGGGGGCGAAGGAAGTCCTGGATTTGCTTAGGGATAGAGGTGTTGCTCTGGCCCTTATGACCCGGAGCTCTAGGAGGGCCACGGTGAGGGCGCTTGAGCTCCACGGTTTGGAGAGCTACTTCTCAGTGCTGTCCACCAGGGACGACGTTCCACCGGAGGATCTCAAGCCCAACCCCGGTCAGCTTAAGCGCATACTTGACCATTTTGGGATCGAACCGACGAAGACACTGGTAATCGGTGATCATGGTTATGATATTCTTCCAGCGTCTCAGCTCGGCGCACTCAGCATCCTTGTAACGTCGCACACTTCCGGGAGAATGAGCTTCAATGTTGACGTTGAGCCCAATTTCGAGGTACCCACACTGGTGGAACTCAAGGCACTCCTAGAAAGGCTCCTCTCGACGTTTGTCGTTGTACCGGCTTACAACGAGGAGAGAACAATAGGGGAAGTCCTGGATGGTCTCCTCAAATATTTTAAAACCTTTGAAATAGTTGTGGTCAACGACGGATCCAGGGACAGGACACTGGAGATAGCCCGGTCTAAAGGGGTTCAGGTTCTCACGCATCTCGTTAACCGCGGTCTCGGTGGGGCACTGGGAACAGGATTGGCCTACGCCGTTAGGAAGGGGGGAAAGCTTATCCTCACCTTTGATGCCGACGGGCAGCACCTCATAGGTGACGCCTTAAAGGTTATGAAACCTGTCGCAGAGGGCAGGGCGGACTTCGCGATCGGCTCTCGCCTTAAAGGGGACGTGAGTGAGATGCCCGCCATAAAGAGAATAGGCAATGCGGTTCTTGACGCTATAACCGCTGTTTTTGCAGGCAAATATGTCAGTGACAGTCAGAGTGGCCTTAGGTGCTTTAACGGTGAATGTGCCTCAAAGATACGGATAACGTGTGACCGCTACGCGGTTTCAAGCGAGATAATAATCGAAGCGTCAAAGCACGGGTGTAGAATCATCGAGGTGCCGATAAAGGCTGTCTATACAGATTATTCGGTAAGAAAGGGTACAAACGTCATTGAAGGATTTAAAATAGCCCTCAACTTGCTGTTCGACAAACTGAGGTGATGGTATGTACGCCGTTCAATATTTGACCCTGATAGTGATTGCGTACCTCCTCTTTCACTTGGTGAGGGAGTACAGGAGAGGATTGATAGACTGGTCCAGCTTTGTTTCTTGGATGTTCATAATGGCAGTCTTCGGGGTAGTCGGTCTATTCCCGGTAGCTATCTCGACAGACATCAAAGATCTGCTTGGTCTCGGTCGCGGTCTTGACGCCCTATTCGTGGTGTCCATTGGTTTGGCCTACGTCTTCCTCTTCAAGCTTTACGTTGAGGTGGACAGAACCGAGAGGGAGATCACAGAACTCACACGAAAGATAGCGATTGAACTTGAGGAGATCAACGAACGGCTGAAGGACATGGAGAAGAGGGGGGAGGTACCTTAGGTCTCCCTGAAGAGTTCCTCTAGGAACAACCGTACCCGATCCTTGGGGAGTTTGAACCGCCGTATGTTTACTATGTCCTTTTCCTGTGCCTCTCTGAGCAGGACCTCTGTGGCCTCGTTTGGATACATATCCTCGTAAACGATCTCCTTTATCCCCGC
>JALVUT010000186.1 GCA_027035445.1 Thermococcus sp. | reverse complement strand
CAAGAAACCTGTGGAGTTCGGGGTTGTCGATGGCTTTGATTTTTTCAAACTGCTCTCTATCAAGGAGCCTCTCCAGCCTTTCAAGGACGTTCATGATATCGCCTCCGCTAAGCCTAGGGCTATGTATTAAAATAGTTTGCCGTGATACCCTGGATATTCATGGACCGGGATGGGCATTCCTGGGATCGCTCAATCCGCTTTAAAATCCAAGGGTCATGGATGCACTGATTTATCCACAAAGGCGCAAAAGATATTAATAGGAAGAGCCCTAAAGAAAAAATGAACTGACACAATCTTTAAACACTAACGGTGATACACAGATGGAGGTGCAGTGAATGGAGATATACCACTCAGAGCGTTTTAACCCCGAGGAACTGGCACTTCTGGGGCGGGCTATAGGGACCGTTTCCCACGGTACAATAATCGTTGGGAGAGACGGGAGGGCCATATCAAGGTACGGGAAGCGTGCGATGGTCGTTGGTATAGTGAGTACCGGCTCAACCATAATGGACGTTCGGCTCATCCCACTGATCGCCCTCAAAGACTTCGCGCACAGGAAGGGACTCCCACTGGCCTACGTTTACTATGATGGGGGCATCCGGGTATTCGTGAGTGGCATTGATAACGACGAGATAGACGCCATACTCGAGAGTAGGAGCTTTATAGAGGCACATCCCAACGATATAGGGGCGACAGTCTACTATCCAAACGCCCTAGATGATTTTCTCCATGAGTTGCTTAAACATTACAGCTTTAAAATAAAAGGAAGGGTCCTCGTGGACGCTATGAACACCCCTGCGGTCCTGTTCTTCCCAAGACTAAACGAACACCTCAGCTTTGAGATCGAACTGCTGAACGATATGATGACGAGCTATCTACCGCCGAAACCAAAGCAGGTGTTCACGCAGAAAATGCACAAGGGAGGTTATAGTTTTGGACTGCGGTTCAGACCAGATGGTATCGTGGAACTGCACAGGGCTGGGGGGGAGGATGAGTTCGGGAGCATGTGGACACTCCTTGACCACCTGAAGAAGCTCTAAATTTTTGCCCCTTTAAGAATTCCCCTAAAATTTTTACATGGAAAAGCATTAAAAAGGGCCCCCATTAATTACTTCGATTCCTTTTGGAGGTGGCACCTGTGGGGATATTCATTGTGATGGAGGGCATCGATGGCGCTGGTAAATCCACCCAGGCAAAGCTTCTTGCAAAATGGTTCGAGAAAAAAGGCTATGTGACTGTTTTAACAAAAGAACCCACTGACACTGCCTTCGGAAAGTTAATAAGACGACTTGTGCTAACCGGAGGAAGAGAGGGGATAATTGACGGTGCCCGAATCAGCCATGAAGCTGAAGCGCTCCTTTTTGCCGCAGACAGGGCGGAGCACGTCCACAAGCTGATAAAACCTTCTTTAAAAGCTGATAAAGTTGTAATTTCAGACCGTTACTTTTATTCATCCCTCGCATATCAGTGGGCCCGGGGACTTGACCTCGATTGGTTGGTGGATCTAAACCGCTTCGCCGTTCGCCCAGATCTCGCCATACTCCTTGACCTCCCCGTAAAGGAAAGTATGAAGCGCATAAACGGCAGGAGCATAAAGACCGAGTTCGACAAGATAGCAGAGCTCCAAAAGAAGGTGAGGGGAAATTATCTCCAGCTCGCAAAACTCTTCCCGGAGGTCAGAATAGTCAACGCCCTGGCAAACGTGGAGGACATACACAACGATATAGTCGCACTGGTTGAACACGAGGTTCTCAAAAAGTGATGGGGTCGGCCAGTGCCGATCTCTTCATCCGGTAGCTATCAGACCGGTAAACGCTCTTCATCCCCTCTCCTTGTTCGTCGGTTGCTTTTTAAAAGGTTCCCACCAAAATTACCCGGCCGATGACGAGCGTTAGCCACACTGAGCGGTGAGGAGAAGAGGGTTAACCGAGGCCTCAAACGTTTTAAATCACCCCACATATTCTTAACGGTGGTGGGATGTCCCTGGAGGAGTTCTACCGGCATTTCAGGTGGTGGATGGAGCCGGAGGATGAACGGGCAGTAAAAAGGTTCCGGGCAATAGAACGGTTCTTCCAAGGACAGGGAAAAGCATCCAGCGTCCTAGACCTCTGCGCCGGAACCGGGATAGCGGGTGTTGCTGCAGCCAAAGCCCTCTCTGCTTCAAAACTGACGCTGGTGGAGGTGCGGGCGGACGATCTGGCTAAATCCCATGAGTGGATTGAAATCACCGGGATATCCCCGGAGGTGAAGACCGTCGCCGGCGATGTTCTGGAGCTTCCGTTCCTAGTCGGTGAGCACGATGTGGCCCTCTTGTGGGGACACAGTATGCCCCACTTCGACCCATTTCAGGCGGTTAAGCTCTTCGCTGGTGTTGCCCTCGTCCTCAGTGACGGTGGGAGGTTCTTCGTTGAAGAGACCGA
>JALVUT010000185.1 GCA_027035445.1 Thermococcus sp. | reverse complement strand
TCCCTCGCGACCGTGTGCATATCGGGCATCGTGAAGGCTCTGAGCCGCCTCAAACCGGAAAGCTCACCGCTTTTCTCACGCCTGAAAGAGTAGCGCGTAAGCTCGTACATCCTCAGCGGCAGGTTGCGGTAGCTTATGGTGGCGTCCTTCTTTATGAGGAACTGACCGAAGCAGGCAGCGAAGCGAAGGAAGAACCTCTTGTCACCACTCTTGACAACGTACTGTCTCGCAGGGAATCTGTTCAGGTACTTCTCAAGTGCCGGATGCTCGAAGTCGTACATGAGAGGGGTCTCGACCTCCATTGCCCCGTACTCGATCACCTTCTCGGTGACGTACTGCTCAAGCAGACCCTTGATGAGCCTGCCCTTCGGATAGTACCTGAGGTTTCCAGCATCACTTCCAGGTTCGTAGTCGACGAGTTCCTGCTCCAGCATTAACCTGACGTGTGGAGGTTCCTTCTCCGCTATACGATTCTTGTGTATCTCGTAGTTCACGAACTTCTTTAGGTTCTCATGCCCTGTGAAGTCGAACTTGTCGACGTCTATCAGGTTCCCTTCCGGTGTCAGGATGTACCAGTAGCTCTTAAGCTCCTCCTCCTTCTCGAGGGCTATGTTACGTTCTTCCCTCACCATGCCCTCCCCGGGGATTATTGTTCTGCTGAGCTCCGCCAGTGGATGTCCCTTACAGGAGAGCTTAAATGCCTTGTAATAGCCGAACGGAGCACGTTTTACCTCGTACCCCTTTTCCTTCAGTTTCTCCTCAACCTCTTTGATGATCTTAATGGCAGCATCAGGCTTTGCAAGCTCACTGCTGAGATGGGCAAACGGGTAGACAAATATCCTCTCTGCTTTTACCTGCCCTGCAACATCCTTTATCTCCACAACGGCTTTCTCCACGACCTCTTCGGGGTTTGCCTCATCGATCTTTTCAGCGCTTATGAAAACTACCAGAACCTCGTCTAGCCTTCCCCTCTTCTCTCCCTCACCTATCGGTTCGGGGTTCTTTATTGCCCTTTCCTTGACCTCGTATTCAAGGTAGTCCGAATGTATCAGGAGCATTCTCATCTTTAACCACCACCTCTAGCTGAATCGGGGTTACTAAAAGTTTTTCCTTTGGCTTATAAAGTTGCCCCGAACTGTCCAAAAAATGATAGGAAAACTTAAACCTTCCGGTCATCATCCATAACCCTTACCCTGAGTGGTTCGCCAAACCAGTTAACACGTTGTGGGAATGGAATCTCAATGCCTTCCCGTTTGAGGGCATCTCTGATCTTCTGAAGAATACCATACTCGGCCCTGAGGAGGTTCTGACCCCTCCAGAGGGAACTTGGCACCCATGCCCAGATCGTTATGTTCACCGAACTGTCTCCTAAAGCTTCAACGTAGACCTTCGGCTCTGGTACTGCCAAGATGGCCGGTTCTTCATTGAGAACGTTCATTATAACGTCAATGGCCCTCTGGGCATCCTCTTTATAAGCTATCCCCAGGGTTATCTCGGCCCGCCTGGCCGGGTACCTCTGGAGGTTTATTATCTCGCTGTTGAAGAGCTTCTCGTTTGGGATACGGACTAGGGTTCCGTCCCAGGTCCTTATTCTAGTTGACAGGATCCTTATATCATGGACTATCCCTTCAACACTCCCTATCCTGACTGCATCCCCGATCCTGAGCGGTTTGTCGAAGTATATGAATATGCCCGAAATGAAGTTGGCAATAACCGCCTGGGAGGCGAAACCGAGGACTATACCTGTTATCCCTGCGGCCGCAATTATCGTGGACAGTCTACCGCTGAGACCTGCTATGTTGAGTGCGAGGAAGAAGGCTATCGTAACGATCATGTAATAGAAGAGCTTTGCCTTGATCTGCATCTCGTTAAGTTTCTCCTTCGGGGCTCTCAGTACCATGTAGTCCCGGGACTTCCTTGCCAGGAGGTATGAGAAGTAAAAGACCGTCAGTGCGGTGAAAACGTTGCTGAGGGGTGTTCCCCAGATTTTATAGGAGAGCACTCCAAGGACGTGAAGGGCATAGAAGACTGAGATGATAATTATCATGTTGTAGAACGTTCTGGCGGTGTCTTCGTTGAGTATCCATACGTACTTGGTGCTTCTGGAGAGTGTTAGGATATAGTGCTTCACCAATTTTGCAATCAGGAGCCCTATAACAAAAACGGCAATGGAGGTTATTATGTTCTCCACACTCATGGTGATGTTCGTTGGACCAAAGCTGATCGTGATGTTGCCCGACGTCTCTATTCCGAGCATTCTACCACCTCATCGGGAAGTTGGGTAGAGGGGTCCCATTTCCCACTCTGAACAGCCCCTCACGTGGGGCCTTTCCCGTGTTGTTCACTTCGGGAGAGTGATATTTTAACGTGATCAGGATGAGGGGATAGTAAGCTCTGTCCCCGTTGTAGTACATCGTGCTCCCC
>JALVUT010000184.1 GCA_027035445.1 Thermococcus sp. | reverse complement strand
TTCCGGGGAATTCCCGCTTTGGTGATAGAACGTGGACGAAAGGGAATCTCTCATAAAAGCTGGCGAAATAACCAGGCAAGTAAAAAAAGAGATCCTTGACCTAATTAAACCCGGTGCAAAGCTCTACGACATTGCAGAGTTCGTTGAGCGGAGGATAGTGGAGCTCGGTGGAAAGCCGGCTTTTCCATGCAATCTATCAATAAACGAGCAGGCAGCTCACTACACCCCCTACAAGGGGGACAAGAGCGTCCTCCATGAAGGGGACTACCTAAAAGTTGATCTGGGTGTTCATGTAGATGGCTATATCGCGGACACGGCGATAACAATCCGGGTGGGTATGGAAGGGGATGACCTCATGGAAACCTCACGGGAAGCCTTGGAGAACGCAATAGCAACCGTAAGGGCAGGGGTCAAGATAAGGGAGATAGGGAAAACCATAGAAGAAACCATAAGAGGAAATGGGTTTAATCCCATAGTTAACCTCAGCGGACACAAAATAGAGCGCTACAAGCTCCATGCCGGGATAAGCATCCCCAACGTGTACAGGGAAAGCGATACGTACGAGCTCAAAGAGGGAGACGTGATAGCCATAGAGCCCTTTACGACAACCGGGGCAGGCCACGTAACTGAGGTCCCACCAGCCCTCATATTCATGTACATCAGGGATAGGCCACTCAGGAACGTTCACGCCAGGAGACTTCTCATGCACATAAAAAGGGAGTATAAGACGCTGCCATTCGCGTACCGCTGGCTTCAGGGGTTCATGAGTGACAACCAGCTCAAGCTTGCCCTGACCCAGCTTGATAGGGCCGGTGCTGTGTACAGCTACCCCATCTTAAGGGAGGTTCGTGGTGGAATGGTCGCACAGTTTGAACACACTGTTATCGTGGAGAAGGATGGGGCATACATTACCACTTGAATCTCTTTTCTTCCCTAGATTTTTGCTTGAGAACAGCAAACATAAAATAAGGCCCGGCTGGCGCCGGGGCAGGGATTTGAACCCTGGTGGGCAGACGCCCACTGGATCTCGAGTCCAGCGCCTTCCCAAGCTAGGCTACCCCGGCGTTTCAAAGGGGCACTCTATCCCCAACTTTATATCCTTTTTGTTAAGCACAGATGCTTAACATCCATGACCATGAGCCTGTTGCCCCATAAGGTTGTGGGGGATACACCGACGTCATCTAAAAATTCACTAACGCCTCCCGGCAAGAGACTCACTGCAAAACTTTAAATCCATCTGCGCCCTAGTATGATGATGAAGGAGGTGGCAGGAATGGTCGGTATTCTGGTGCAGGAAGTTATGACCGAAGGATACAAAAAAGTGGACATCGAGACCCCGCTTTCTGAGGCCATAGGTATCTTCGAGAAGGAGAATCCGGATCTGATCCTTGTGTTTGAAGGGAAGGAGTACAAAGGCGTCCTGACCCAGGACCTCATAATACGCTCTCACCTGAAGTGGGATCCGACCAAAGCCAAGGTTAAAGAGGTTTATAAACCGGCCCCCATTATCAGACCGGGGGAGGATGTTAGTAAAGCTGCCAAGCTTATGATGGAGGTTGATCTCCGCTCCCTGCCGGTTGGTTCGGACAGGGATAAGATAATAGGAGTCATAAGTGATGTGGCCCTCCTGGCAAAAGCTGCGGAGGGGGAGTTTGGAAAGAAGAAGATAGCCGAGTATATGACACAGGACGTCATAACCCTTGTACTGGACGATACGGTGGCGAAAGCCTTTGCAACGATGAGGGATCATGCAATATCAAGGATACCCGTGGTCAACGGGGAAGGAAAACTCGAGGGGCTCGTTACCCTTCACGACCTAATAGTGCGGTTCATCAGGCCCCGCTTTAAGGCCCAGCTGGGTGAGGTTGTCGGGGAGAAGGTGCCGCCCTTCAGCACGTCCCTAAGGGATGTGATGATAAGAGGGGTAATAACCGCCCGCCCAAGCTCCACGGTTAGGGAGGCCATATCAACAATGGAGGAAAACGACATAGACGGGCTCGTGGTGGTTGATGAGAACAACCGCGTTAAGGGTGTCCTGACCGTTAAGGATCTCCTGCTCCCGATATCCAGGATGGTTGAAAAAGAGACGAAGTTCTACCTGCAGCTTGGAGGAGACGCGGCCATCCTGAGCGATTTCACACGTGAGCGTATCATAGAGGACGTTAAGCGCTTTGTGGACGGGTACGAGGACATGCTTGGGAACGAGGGGATAATCTACCTTTACATACGGCGCTTCAACGAAAAGTTCCGTGGTGTACACCTGTACCAAGCAAGGATGCGTGTGGTTACAGATAAGGGAATTTACGTGGCCACAGGGGAGACCTGGGGGGCAATACAGGCCGTTCATGATGGTCTCAGGGCAATAGAGAGGCAGATACTCCAGAAAGTGGAGCTGGAGAAGGACACGAGATACTACAAGAGGTTCCTTGA
>JALVUT010000183.1 GCA_027035445.1 Thermococcus sp. | reverse complement strand
ACCACATGAGTGAGATCCCGGGAATAGGCGGGAGGATAAAGGTCCAGCCTGAGGACTTTGTAGTAGTTGAAGACCCACTGCCAGCGGTCTTCGAAGGGAGAAAGCACGCAATATTTCTCCTCAAGAAACGGAACTGGGACACGATGGCGGCCGTGAAGGAGATAGCCAAGCGAGCCGGGATAAGGCACCGCGATATCGGCTTCGCTGGAACTAAGGACCGGCACGCCATAACCTACCAGTACATAAGCGTGCCGGCGGACGCGAAGGAGAAGGTTAGGAACGTTCAAATAAGGGACGTTGAGCTGAAGTTCATCTCCTACGGCCGCTTCATCAAGCTCGGCCACCTCCTCGGCAACCGCTTCAGGATAATCGTCCGCGACGTCGATGGAGGTGCATTTGAGAGAACCAAGGCAATAATAAAAGAGCTCCGGGATAAGGGGGGTTTTCCAAACTATTTTGGCTACCAGCGCTTCGGGGAAAGACGCACTACAAATCCCATCATCGGAAGATTTATCCTGATGGGCGAGTTAGATGAGGCGGCAAGACTCTTCCTCGGTGCCCACGAGGGAGGAATGGAGGGGGACGAGGCCAGAAAGCGCTTCTGGGAGACCGGTGATGTGGACAAAGCCCTCCAGGAGTTCCCAAACTTTCTGAGGTATGAACGAACCCTGCTCCACCGCTACAAGGAGACCGGAAGCTGGAGGAGGGCGTTTCTCTCCCTTCCCATGCCAATACTCCGGATATTTCTCCACTCCTACCAGAGCTATCTGTTCAACCTCTACATCTCAAGACGCATTGAGGAGGAGCTGCCCCTCAACGAGGCCCTGGTTGGGGATATAGTCGTTCAGGTGAAAGGAGGCATCCCCCACCGCGACAGAACCTACCGCGTAACCGAGACCAACATAGGTTTTGTGAACGAGAAGATAAGGAGAAATCAGGCCATGATCTCAGGGCCCCTCTTCGGCTTCGCCATGAGGCGTGCAAAAGGGGTTCCAGGAGGACTTGAGGGGGAAATCCTTGAAGCGGAGGGAATTTCACTCGAGATCTTCAAGAAGCTCCCGAAGCCGATGGCTGAACCCGGTGGCAGGAGGGAGCTGTTAATAAAACCTCTTGGGATGACCTATGGTTACATCCCGGAAACTGGCATGTGTTTCCGTTTCTTTCTCCCAAAAGGAGTCTACGCCACAAGCGTCCTCAGGGAGATAATGAAAGACCACTGAAAATTAAAGGGGCAGTGACCGCTTTATTTTTATTCTCCATTTACAAGGTGAGATGGGTGAGGAGAATGATAGGTGCAATCTCCCTTGATGTGGATGGCACGATAACGTATCCCGACAGAAGACTCCATGAAAAGGCGCTCGAAGCCATTAGACTCGCGGAGGGCCTGGGGGTTCCGATTATGCTTGTAACAGGGAACACCCTCCAGTTCGGGGAGGCCGCCGCCATCCTCATCGGCACAAGCGGCCCCGTGGTTGCGGAGGATGGGGGAGCACTTTCGGTGAAGGCAGGGCGGCTCAGAAAAAGAATTTACCTAACAAAGATGGACGAGGAGTGGATCCTGTGGAGCGAACTCAAAAAGAGGTATCCCGAAGCTGTTATGAGCTTTTCAATGCCCGAAAGAAAGGCGGGTCTCGTTGTTCTCCGTACGGTTGAGGTGAATGCAGTTAAATCTCTCATAGAGGAGCTTGGACTCAACCTGACGGCCGTGGACTCAGGCTTCGCGATTCACATTAAAAAACCGTGGATAAACAAGGGGACCGGCATAGAGAAGGCCTGTGAACTCCTGGGGATAGAGCCGGAGGAGGTCGCCCATGTAGGGGATGGAGAGAATGATCTTGACGCCTTCCGTGTCGTTGGCTACCGTGTGACCACAGCCCAGGCCCCGGAGAGCCTGAAAGAGAAAGCCGATTATGTGACAGAGAAGCCCTACGGCGACGGAGGTGCCGAGGGGATACTCCACATTCTCAGAAAGTTCGGCTACCTTGGTGAGGAAAATGCTGAGGGTCAGAAAGGCGACTCTGGATGATGTTAGGGGCATAGTTAACGTCCATACCGCTGGAGAAGATCTCTCCGGTCTTTCCGTGATGGAACGCTACCTGCGCGGCGGCCCCTGGATGAGCGTTGAAACCCTTGCGATTCACCTCAACAACCTCCTCCTGGACAAGCAGCCGGTAGCGGTCGCAGAGCTCAATGGGAAAATCGTGGGGGAGGTTGAGGTCTTCCTCTCGGAGGAACCCATCAGGGGAGAGCTCAGAAGAATCGCCCACGTTGATGTCATAGAGGTTCATCCTGATTACAGGGGCAGGGGCATTGGAAGGGCACTCATCGGATTCATAGAAGAAGTCGCGAGGGAAGGGAGAGCCGAGTTCATAACAACGCAGCCCGATGAAGAAGCCAGGGGCTTTTACAGGAAGCTGGGCTTCGATGAGCTCATCTTCAACGGTCTTCTCGTTGAAATCTCAAGCGAGGAGTTTAAGCCGGCTGAGGTCAAGCCCCTCCGCTACTTTCCATGGGAGGCCGTTGAGTCCCTTGAGCTCGTCGCCGGCCGCTTCCAGAGCTCCTACGATATGTGGTTTTCGAGCTTCAGAGACCTCTTCGCCGGAATTCACAGGCTTATAGAGGCAGGGAAAGTAGGAGATTCCTACTACGTTCTGAAATCCCTTCCCGGAAGGCCCGGAAAAGTGGCCCTTTTCCTCTGGGGACTGAAGAAGGACATCCCAAAGGCAATCGCCAGGGCGGGGGAGCTGGGCTTTGAGAGGGTTCTGACGGTTCTTGATGGAGAAACCGCTGAATCCCTGGGAGCGAAAAAGGAGGGGAAAGTACCGATAATAGGAAAACCCATCACCTGAGGAACTCCAGCGCCAGCACCACCTCCATCGCCGTCCCCAAATAGAGGACGCCCTCATCAACGTCGAAGCGCGGATGGTGGTGCGGGTGGATTATCCCCTTCCCCTCGTTCTTTACTCCAAGGGCTAAGAACGCCCCCGGAACCCTCTGAAGGTAGTAGGCGAAGTCCTCAGCCCCCATCGTCGGTGGAACATCGCCGTATCTGAGGCCGTACTTCTCAGCGACTTTCCTTGCGAAGTCCACCATCTCAGGTGAATTTATCGTTGGGGGTGTGAGCTCCTCGATGTTCAGCTCGTATTCAGCTCCATGGGCCTTCGTGACGCCCTCCAGGACTTCCCTCATCCTCCTCCGAATCAGCTCCCCTACTTCGGGCTTGAAGAAGCGTATCGTGCCCCTGAACTTGACCTCCTCAGGAATGACGTTGAATGCAGTCCCGCCGTGCAGGCTCGTAACGCTGAGGACGCTGCTCTCTACTGGGGGAACGTTCCTGCTTGTTATGGTCTGGAACGCCAGAACGGCCTCCGCCGTTACAGGTATCGGGTCAACGGTCTCGTGCGGGGAAGCGCCGTGGCCTCCCTTCCCCATTACCTTCCCGTTGAATATCCCCGCCCCCGCCAGGAACGGGCCGTCCCTGATGCCGATAACCCCACTTGGGAGGTCCATCCAGACGTGGAAGCCGAAGATGGCGTCAACGCCCTCAATGGCACCGCCTTCGATCATCCTCACCGCTCCGTTGCCGCCCTCTTCAGCGGGCTGGAAGATCAGTCTCACCCGTCCGTTGAGCTCCCCTTTGTGTTCCGCTATTATCTTTGCCGCTCCGAGGAGCATTGCTGTGTGGGCGTCGTGACCGCAGGCGTGCATCCTGCCCGGAATCTTTGACTTATAGGGAACATCATTCTCCTCCTGGATGGGGAGGGCATCCATATCGGCGCGGAGTGCTATAGTCTTCCCTCCCCGTCCGATGTCCGCTATTATTCCAGTTCCAACGCGCTTGGTTGAGTAGTCCCACTCCCTGAGGTGCTCCTCTACAATTCTCGAAGTCCTCTCCTCCTCATAGCCGAGCTCGGGATGCATGTGGAAGTCCCTACGCCAATTGGTTATCTGCACCTTAATTCCCTCAGCTTCTCTCAAAGGATTGAACGTTTCCATAACTATCACCGGTTCCAGATGGACAAAACATAAATATTAACTTTTCGATGTTTGTCTGAATGAATCACGGTAATCTCAAAGCGCGGCATCCCGACAGAAGATCCTGAGGGAACCTCTGGGAACGTCAGCCCATAAAGGGTTAAACGCAGAGTGAACGACATGGAGTATTGTTCTTCAACAAAGCACTTTACCGGCTGATCCGATAGGTTCTTGACCATAAAATTTATAAAGTCCATTGGGGTGGTGTTATTGGCGTCACCGGAGGAAAAGCCGGGTGTACGTACAGGGGGAAACGCCGTAGGGTGGCTCGCAAGCGGCCTCGGCGGGTTACAAGCGGGTGAACCTCACTCTGAAAGTGCACATGTGAGCACTCGCTAAGAAGAGATGGTCGAATGCGAGCCGTGTGCTTGAACAGCTCCTTAGGCTGGCTTTGGATGTTGATTTGCGGCCTTAGGAGGTCGTAGTAAGGGAATCTGGCGGGCCGGTAGCTCAGCCTGGTATGAGCGCCGCCTTGGCAAGGCGGAGGCCCCGGGTTCAAATCCCGGCCGGTCCACCATCCCTGGGCGGGCCCGTGGTCTAGACTGGTTATGACGCCACCCTGACACGGTGGAGGTCCGGGGTTCGAATCCCCGCGGGCCCACCACAACAACCCTTTACTTCGCAAAGCGTTGACGGAAAAGATTGCGTGCTTTTCTAAGGATGCAAATTTCAGGGGATTTACTCATCAATTGTCATTTCACAGTGCTTGCTCTCCTCAAGGCGTCCGAAGAACGCCAGAACAAAAAGCAAATCTTTGAAGGACAATTTTTGGACTAAACCTCTGTTGCAGGGTTTATTGAGAGCGCACGCTGATACTATCCATCAGTTTTATGAGAGAGGAACCCTCTGGTCAGGCCTCTTCCAAAGGCCTGTTGCACGGCATTGAAGCAAAACTAATCGCCCAAGGCGAGGGCCCATTGGAGAATGGATCCAGCATGTTCAGGGGACTCCGTGTGCCGGATGAGAAACCCCTTCCGATGCTGCCGTCAACAAGGGCATACCACACAAAAAGTGAGGAACAGGGATCACTCTTGGGTCAAGCCCCTTATCAGCTCATCCAGGGATTTATATGCATCGCCAGTTGAGTATATCTTTTCCATGGTTTTCATAATCAGATAATGGGCGTCCACACGATATGCACTGATATCGTTCTTTATCCCATGGGACCCCACCAGAACTTCACTCACCATGCTCATCCAGCCGATGTAGATCGTCATCAGCTCCTCCAGAATCTGTATTTTTGCAGCGAGGGTTGCTCCATCGAGGGCTTCCTCCAGAGGCCTACCCCCAGTACTTTCCAGGGTTATGGGCATGGTAACCACCAAATGGATATGAGCGACATACTATTTAACTGTGGTGCATTGCTGGATAGAACGTTCAGCCCATGTTGAAAGAAATTAAGTGGTCGTCCGCCATGAGGCGGACAAAAAGATCAGCCGAAGAGTGCGCCGAGACCTGCAAGGGCCTCCTCTTCCTTTTCCTCTTCCTCTTCTTCCTCCTCTTCCTCAGCCGGAGTCTCTTCCGCAGCTGGAGCTGGAGCGGCAGCAACGGCTACCGGGGCGGCAACCGGCATGGCGGCCTTCTCAATGACTTCGTCGATGTTGACGCCGTCAAGAGCGGCAACAAGGGCCTTTATCCTTGCTTCGTCGGTACTGACACCAGCGGCCTCAAGGAGGGCCTTAATGTTTTCCTCAGTTATCTCCTTGCCAGCGGCATGGAGCAGCAGAGCGGCATACACATACTCCATTTTTCGCACCTCCAATCATCTTCATTTTTCACACGGTTTTATCAAGATACGAGGGAAATGGAAACTTCAACCGAAGAGCGCACCCAATCCGGTTAGGGCTTCCTCTTCGGAGGCTTCCTCTTCTTCCTCCTCTTCCTCAGCCTCCTCAACCTTCTCTTCTGCCTGAGGCTGAGCGGCAACGGCTATTTGTGCTCCTTGGTTTAAAAGCTCTTTGGTCTTCTCGTCAAGCAGCTCCTCCGGCAGGTTCTGTGCTATGAGTAGGACTGCACGGAAGGCCCTGCCAAAGATCTCCTCGACCGTCTCCGGTGTGATATAACCGGCCTCGACCGCAACGTTCTTGGCTCCAATGAAGGCTTTCTGGATGATTGCCCCGATGGTCTGGCTCGTCGGGTAAGCGGTGTTGACCGACAGGTTGAACGCGTGGGTGTAGGCCTGCCGGAGCATGTTGATGTACTCATTCTCGTCTATGGCAAGAACTTCAGGAGTGTAGACTATGCCGTCCTCATAGGCGGCAAGCAGGTTAAGACCGACCTCAAGCGGCTCAATACCAAGTGCATTGAGTATCCTCGCAAGCTGATCGGTGATAACCTCCCCAGCCTTAAGGGCGGTGTAGTCCTTCTGTATGCTGACCTTGCCCTTCTCGATCCTAGCCGGGATCCCAAGTGACTGCATCTCACCAACAAGCGGACCAGGGGCCAGTGAAGTTGGTCCAGCTGGAACGATGACGTCGTGAGGAACCGCCACGCCGGTTTTGGCAGGGGCCGGGGTCTTACTCTCCTCAAGAAGTTTATAGAGCTTAAATGGATTCATCCTCGTTGCCAGGATTCCAGCACCGCCCTGCACGTGTTCAACAAGCTTTTCAAGTTCTGGCTTCCCAAGCTCCTGACCAGCTCTCCTGAGGGCAAGCTCTATCAATGTATTCCTAGAGACCCTTAAAAGGGCTTTTTCCCTGAGTTTTTCTCTCATCTTGGAGAGAGGGTAGGCCGGAACACCTGTGACATCTACAAGAGCCACCACTGGATACTCCTTAATGATATTGGTGAGTTCTTCAACTTCCTTCCTCTTCCACTCAGCAACATGGGTCATCTTCTTCACCTCTCCACTTTAACGGCTGGACCCATGGTGGTCTTGATGTACACTGACTTCACTTGGTTCTCTCCTCTCTCAAGCTTGTTCAGTACGGCGTTTAGAACCGCTTCGGCGTTCTCGGCAAGCTTATCCTCATCCATGTCCTCGGTGCCAACCGGTGCATGAATGGCCGGATTGCTCTTGAGCTGAACCCTGATGGTTCTCTTGAGCCTGCTGAGTATCGGTTCGAGGTTCGTCATGGTCGGTGGAATCACCTGCGGCATCTTGTTTCTGGGACCCAAGTACCTACCCAGGTACCTGCCTATCTTCGGCATCAGTGGTGCTGCTGCAATAAAGGAATTGTACCTCTTAGCAACCTTCCTGGCTTCCCTTGGGTTCTTAGCAAGCTCTTCCAGTTGATCCCCACTAATCACATCAAGCCCGAGCTTTTTAGCCGCCTCAGCAACGGCAGCATCAGCGATGACCGCGATCTTAGGCTCCTTCCCACGACCGTGGGGCAGCACGACCTCAAGTTTAAACCTGTTTTCAGGTTTTTTCAGGTCTATATCCTTGAGGTTGACTGCCAGTTCGACGGTCTGTGTGAAGTGTCGCGGCTTGGCCCGGGCCTTTGCCTCCTTCACCGCTTCCACGATTTTCTGCCTGTCAAAGGCCATTTACAGCCCCTCCTTTTCTTTTTGATTTAAACCTTAGAAAGTCAAAAATGCGTGAAAAGAGGGATTTTTAAACTTTTCCCTCACTCTTCGACGCCTGTGAAGACCTCGTCGTAGACGCCTTCGTCGATTTCATGCTGAACCTCACGTGGATCCTTGCCCTCAACGGTCACACCCATGCTGAGGGCCGTGCCTATGACCTCCTTGGTGGCGGTCTTGAGGTCGGATGCAAGCATCTGCTCGACCTTGGCCTTGGCGATTCTGACGACCTGCTCCATAGTGAGGTTCCCAACCGAACCATGTCCGGGCTCACTGGCTCCCTTTGGGGCGCCGATTTCCTTTTTGATGAGCTGGCTTACCGGCGGGACGCCCACCTCTATCTCGAAGGTCTTCTTCTTGGGGTCAGTGACTAGGATCTTGACTGGAACCTGCATTCCCTCGAAGCCTTTGGTGGCCTTGTTGATCTCATCAACAACCTGCTTGACGTTGAGTCCAAGCGGACCAATAGCAGGACCAAGCGGGGGTCCAGGTGAAGCCTTTCCTCCCTCAACGAGCACTTCAACGACCTGTGGCATTGTTCTCACCTCTCTTTACCTGATCCTTTCACTCCTTCTGGCGTTTGCTTATAAGCCTAACGTATTCTCCCCTCACCGTAACGGGGATCGGAACTATCGAGCCTATAAGCTCTACCACAATCTCGTCCTTGCCCTCGTCCACGCGAACGACCTTCGCCTTTTCGCCTTTAAACGGACCTGAAATAAGCTCGACTATATCGCCCGGCTCGAAGCCGCTGACCGCGGGCTTCTCCTCAAGGAAGTGCTCAATCTCCTCAAATCTGACCTCTCCTGGTAAAGTACTTTTGGCGTGTCGTATTCCCTTGATAGCCTCATCCACAGCGCTTTTGGTAGGTGCTTCTACGAATATATATCCCCTGACCTTCGAGGGTGCCAGTATTGCATACACGGGTAGATCATGAGTTTTGACCTTGCTGTATATCAGCTTTGCCGTGGTCTCCTCCTGGCCTACTGTGACCCTCACTGTGAATATCCTGCTCTCGCTCATGTTCATCACCACGGTACTTCAGGAGCCGGTCGTTAGGTATCCGATCATGCGGATTATGAGGCCGATGATCCCTATTAAAATCATTCCGATGCCGGTTATCTTCACCGCCATCTTGAACTCCTTCCATCCGGGCTTTTTGGTAACCATCAAAACCCTCCGCGACTCCGTGAAGAAGTCCCTAAGTTTTTCCGTCTTCGTTACCACGCTCGTCACCTCATGTAAATTGTGAAAATGAAGATCGTCAAAGTTCCTCAAGATCTAGTTTAATAACCTTTCTCTCACCCTCCTCACCGAAGTACTCGGGGGTTTCCTCTTCAGTAACCGCGTATGGTGAACTGACACCCGTAACCACTATGAGGATCCTTATAGTCTTGCCCAGCTCTTCATCTAGTTGTATCCCCCATATGACCTGGGCCTCAGGGTCAAGCTTGCTCGTGACCACCTCAATGATCTGCTGGGCTTCTTCAAGTTTTACGTCACTGCCGCTGATTGCTATCAGCGCTCCTTTGGCGCCGCTTATATCTACATCGAGGAGGGGGCTGTTAAGGGCCTGTTGTGCCGCCTCAAGGGCCCTTTTCTCACTGTCACTCTCACCGATGCCGATCATGGCAACGCCACCGTCCTTCATGACTGCTCTAACGTCGTTGAAGTCGAGGTTGATGAGGCCCGGTTTGGTTATGAGCTCTGTTATGCCCTTGACCGCCTGAACGAGGATCTCATCGGCGACCTTAAAGGCCATGTGAATAGGCAGGTTCGGAGCAACTTCCATAAGCTTGTCATTCGGGATAACTATGACAGTGTCACTGTTCTTCCTGAGCTTTTCAAGGCCATATTCAGCGTTTTTGATGCGCCTTATGCCCTCGACCGTGAACGGAAGTGTAACGACTGAGACCGTTAGAGCCCCCATCTTTTTAGCCATCTCTGCAACAACCGGAGCTGCACCGGTTCCGGTTCCACCACCTAGGCCACAGGTGATGAACACCATGTCTGCACCCTCAAGGGGCTCCCTTATATCCCTATCATTCTCTTTGGCGGCCTCCTCTCCCATTTTTGGGTCATTCCCTGCTCCAAGGCCACGTGTAAGCTCCTTTCCAATAAGGATCTTTTTGTGGGCTCTCACCTTGAGGAGATCCTGGGCGTCAGTGTTTATGCCGATTATCCTAGCGCCTTGGATACCTACCTGCATCATTCTGTTGATGGTGTTACAACCTGCACCACCGACACCAACGACATAAATCTTTGCCTGTATTTGCTCCAGAATCCTTTTAAGCTCCTCATCGACATCAGTTTGGGGAGCCTGAGCCTCCGGGGCCTTTTCTAAGTCGGAGGAAGTCCTTTCGATGGCATCTTCAATCAGCTTCAGCATTTTTCACCCTCCAGGCAGTTTAACATCTGTTTCACTTTGTACTCAAGTGGTATATAAATTTAGCTAAAGCGAGTGCTGATTTTAAAATGCCGCTTAACACCTTTAAAGATTTCGATTATCAGTCTTTAATGAACTCCAAGCCCAGCTCCTCGGCCAGCGACTTGGCCGTCTCCCTGGTCTCCCTCTTGGTGCCTTTCCAATCGACGTAAACGGCGTTGACTTTCCCATCTGTCCGTTCTAATGCCTGTATTACTAGCCGCCTGCTGAGAGGATGGGCATACTTTGGAGCTATATGGCCGAATGCCAGATCGCCTTCAAGGGCCCTTTTGGTCTCTTTGGGAGCGTAGTGTCCACCCCCTATTCCCAGAGCCGTTTTGAACTTTTCCTTTCGGTACCTTCTGAGGGTATGGATGATGGTTTCTGCGATTATCTCTCCTGCCCTCCCGTTTGTCCATTCCTCCCTGCTTGAGCCTATCTCTATGAAAAAGCTGGGGACGTTTAAGACGGTGGGTCCATGATGTGTGGCTTCGTAACACACAGTCCATCC
>JALVUT010000182.1 GCA_027035445.1 Thermococcus sp. | reverse complement strand
TCGTCTGCTGGGCTTCCTCAACGGCCGCCTCAAGGATGTTGTAGGCTTTGAGTATGTTAAGGTAAGCTTTTCTGACGTAGGGCAACGCCATGATGCTCAGCTGCTGTCTCTGCGGGTTAGTCATGTACTTCTTAGCCTGCTCAAAGTAGTTGTCCGCGGTCTGTTTGTACTTCATGGCTTCCTGAAGGGTCGTATTGTTAACGCCAAGCTTGACAGCCTCTTGGTACAGGTCGTTGAACCTCTGATCGTACCTCCAGTACAGCATGTACCAGACGAAGTTCCATGTAAAGTGTTACCAAGGTACCCAAAATGAACGGAGCAACAGCCACCTGAACCTGGCTGCAGGGGCTGGTTACCGCCCCACGGACTGAGAAGTTGGAGTGATGTCAGCACAAACCGGTGGGCAACAGGAGGTAGATCCACTTCTAGGACTAAAGATTTTTAACCGCCCGACCGAACACCGTGTGGGGGTATCATAATTAGCATGGTGATCTACGATGGAGTATCGGAAGGTAGCCGCTCTTATTATAATTATAGGAATTGCAGGTTTTGTGATTAACGGTGAGGTGCATCACTACCAGGGTGGGGAGATATATGAAGCAGCCATCAAAGCCTATGGATTACTCGTCAGGGGGTTCAACGTCACTGTCCAGGTGGAGACGGTGAATGGAAGGCATATAACAGGAACTCTCCTCAACGTTAGAGGGTCAACCATATCTCTGGTGGTCAACGGAACCGTCCTGACCGTTGGAGGACCTGAAGCCACGAGGGAGAATTTAAAGGCGAAGCTCATCAAAGTTGAGTACCACGGGAAGGTGTTCCTCTACGAGGTGCCCCCCCTGTACGGAAAGGGGTCGGATGTTTTCTCCAAGCTACTCGTTGAGTCATATTCTGACAGGTATTCCGGCAACATCTACATAGACGGTAATGTAAGCCCAATAAAGATAGGGATGCTCAAGTACCAGGCCGACTACAAAACCTACGGTTCAATAACAATAAACGCTATAACATCAAATGGGGCCGTGATAACCGCCAGCATGGTTCCCGTTCAGTACCTCCAGCACTATCTAAGTAATTACACGGTTTACGCCTACGGGATCCTCTACGTTAACTCCAACGAAAGGAACCTCCCTCTGAAGTTGCTTGAGGTGAGAAATGCATGAGCAGACTGCCCCTTCTCGTGCCAATTCTGTTCATTCTCTACGTCGCAATTGGGCTCGCCGAGCCGAAAACCATAGCCGTCAGCACCGCCTTTGCCCTCTTCATCGTATGGGGTATAAAAACTGGAGAGGGGCTGAAGTGGGTGGACAGGGGGCTTGAAATAGATGATGAGTATATAAACTGGGCCTTCTGGGGGGCCATTGTGATAATATTCCTCCAGATAGCGATACTGAAGAAGATTCCCCTTCTTGATCCGGCCATCAGAACACATCTCAATCCAGATCTAACTGCCCTGACGTACTTCCTGGGGGTTCCATCCAGCGTTTATATATTCATGAGGGGGCGGAAGTACTCACTGCTCTACCCCCTAGCGGTGGCACTTTACGCCTACAGGACGCCCGTTCTTGCGTCGATTATAGCTATGGGGGCCGCTTATTATGAAAACACCCGGAGGGCAGGGAAGATTGAGCCCATCAAACTGGCAGCGATCCTGGGAGGGGGTACCGTTCTGATTATCCTAATGACGATCCTCAGGGGAAACGCCCTCTCAAGCCTGTGGGTTCGCTTTCAGAGCACAGTATCGGTCCTTGATGTCCTAATCTGGAGGGGCAACTGGGCTGGAACATATCATGGAACCCTTCAATGGCTCGGGGTTACCTCCTACTTAACCGGGGGATACTCTCCAAGGGGTTTCATAGCAAGGTTCATCTACATCCATACAGGAGTAACAATAACCCCAACGCTCCTTGGGGGGATGTACCTGGACTTTGGAATCTTTGCCCTGGTGGAGGGATTCCTGCTCGGTCTTTACTACGGTATGATATCCAACGCCGAGCACCCGATCACCAAGGCTCTCTACTACTCAACCCTGTCCTACGGCATAATTGGTGTTGAAACGGGCTTGCTGGATCTTCCAGTTTACGGCCTGTTCCTGGCTGGAGCTTACATACTCTACAGGGGAACCCTTGGAAATAAGGGGTGCCAGTGATGAGGGAACAGTTGCTGTGGATCGCCACTGCCGGGTACCTCACGGTCGCACTCGCTTCAAAGCTCTTCTATACCCAGCGGTTGGGTCCCATTAAAGTACTCCCCCTGCTTTACGCCCTCCTCTTTACGGCTTCCATTGCCGTTGGAACTAACGTTCCATGGAAACTCAAAAAAGCTCGCAAGGCATTCCTGGTGGCTTCAGTGGTCATCCTCTTTCTGATCGGTCCGACGTATTTCCTCGCGGGAGTTCTCTCCTACACCCTGTTCATACTCTATATACGGGTAC
>JALVUT010000181.1 GCA_027035445.1 Thermococcus sp. | reverse complement strand
AAAAGAACATGGAACTCAAGGAGGGTGAGGTGCTTAGAGTCCTTGAAAGGTTTGACGTGGATCCAGAGAAACCCATCATCACCCAGGTTGCACGCTTTGATCCATGGAAGGGAGTTTTTGATGCTATCGACGTATACAGAAAGGTCAAGGGGAAAATTCCAGACGTTCAACTGCTGCTGGTTGGGGTTATGGCCCACGACGACCCCGAAGGCTGGGTCTATTTCGAGAAGACACTTAGGAAGATAGGCGAGGACTACGATGTTAAGGTTCTAACGAACTTGAATGGGGTGCATGCAAGGGAAGTAAACGCATTCCAGAGGGCCAGCGATGTGATCCTGCAGATGTCCCTGAGGGAAGGTTTTGGGCTGACCGTTACCGAGGCCATGTGGAAGGAAAGGCCCGTTATTGGGAGGGCAGTTGGAGGTATAAAACTTCAGATAGTGAACGGTGAAACGGGATTCCTCGTTAGAAACACGGATGAAGCGGCCAAAAAGGCAACGCAACTACTTAAACACCCAGAACTTGGACGGAAGATAGGTGCAAGGGCAAGGGAGAGAGTTAAAGAAAACTTCATCATAACAAAACACCTCGAGAGATACATCGACCTTTTAAGGGGTATCCGCTAGCATAGTGCGGACAGGTGCCCGCCCAAGATTTAATATTTATTTTGAAGGTGAGATATATGAAGATAGCGGCCGATATAGCACATGCCCTGAACGAGATAGGGTTTACAAAGTATGAGATACTGGTATACTGGACCCTCCTGGTTTATGGACCCAGCACAGCCAAAGAAATATCCTCCAGAAGCGGGGTTCCGTACAACAGGGTCTACGATACCATCTCCTCATTAAAGGGGAGGGGATTTGTCACGGAGATCAAAGGGGCGCCCAAGGTTTACGCTGCGTATTCACCGAGGATAGCATTTTTCCGGTTCAGGCGTGGTCTGGATATGCTCCTGAGAAAGCTGGAGGAGGAGGTCAAAAGAGCTAAAACGGAAGAGCAGAGACCAGGAATATGGAGAAGCCAAGATCTTCGAGAAGCTCTGGAGATGTTCAGGGAGTCCATCGGTTCGGCCAAGAACGAGATTGTGGTTGTGACCCCGGGGGAGTTCTTTAAGGGGATAGTGGAAGACCTGAACGAGGCCCTTGGAAGGGGGATAACTGTTTCCATCTACACGGACAAAATCCACAGTGACGGGCTAAAGCTGGAAGCCGGGAATTTCTTTGTGAGGTATTTTTATAAGTTCAACCACCTCGTAGGGATGGTCGATGGCAGGGAGGTAATCAACATTCAGAACATCAGCTTCATGCCAGAGATGCCACCGAGCTTTAAAGCGACATATCCAGAGGTTATATTCTCCCAGTACAGTCTGATAATGGAAATATTCAAAGAGTCAAAGCTTGAAGAGGAGAACCTAAGCAACCCCAGTGAGATAAGGTTCTTCGCCATGTTCCACGCCGCAGACTTCGTTAAAAGACACCTCAACGAGGCACCGATTAACGCTGAGATCATTGGACGGAACATCAAGACCGGGGAGATCGAAAGGCTGTGGGGACCGGTCGTTGGATATACGCTCTCCCTTAATGAAGCAATAAACAATATCCTGATAGAGACGGAGAAGGGGGTGCTGACCACCGGGGGGATGTTCGCGGTTCTCGAGGACTACGAGGCAATGGATATAAAGCTCAGTCTGGGCAGAGTTCGGGGATAGACCCCCAAGCATAACGCCGCGGTTGGAGGCCCTTCTCTGTACACGGGGGAATTCTGGACAGGTACCCTTCAAGGCGCCTCTCAAAGAGGGTATGGGACTATCTTCGCCTCCTCAGTCTTTAGTCTAATGACCACTCGCATCGCAGGCACCTCATGGATAGGAGCCTGATCCCACTCAAAGGCACCTGCCAGAGCATTGCAGTCGTGAATATTAGGGAACGAGCGCGATTACCAGCGAGTTCACGTTCGTCCCCGTCGGCCCCGTCCTGAAGAGGGCCCCAACCCTCTCAAGGGCGTGGTAGGCGTCGTGCCTTCTGAGGGCTTCTTCGATATCGATTCCGTCCTCCTTGAGCAGACTCATCGTTCTCCCGTCAACTATCCCTCCGGCGGCGTCGGTCGGCCCATCGGTGCCATCCGTGTCAACGGCGAGAACCACCGCGTTGAGACCCGCTATCTTCCGGGCGATGCTCAGAGCGAACTCCTGGTTTGGACCCCCAAGACCCGTCCCTTCTCCCACGGTAACCGTCCATTCACCACCGGCTATCAGGACGGCGGGCTTCTTCAGCGGTCGGTTGTTCCGCGATATCTCCTCGATGATTGAACCAATAGCAACAGCCACCTCCCTGGCCTCGCCCTCCAAGGTGGTGGTGAGTACCACCGCGTTGTACCCCAGTCCTTCCGCTTTCCTCTCCGCCGCCTCGCAGGCCATCGTCCCGCTCCCCACGATGAAGTTGTGGACGTTCGGGAGGTCTTCCTTCAGCGTCTCCTCCACTTCCCCTCTAAAACCGCGCTCTATGTGGACTTTAACGCTCTCAGGCACCTTCTCCCATACTCCATAGAGCCTGAGAATCCTGTAGGCATCTTGAAACGTGGTGGGATCCCTAACAGTTGGACCCGAGGCTATTGCCTCAAGCCTGTCACCGACAACATCAGAAAGGATCAGACTAATGACCGTTCCCTTCACGCGCTTTGCAAGCTTGCCGCCCTTCACCGCAGAGATGTGCTTCCTGACAGTGTTCACTTCCCATATCTTGGCCCCGCTCCTGAGGAGGAGCTCGTTAGTTCTTATCTTGTCCTCAAGGGTTATCCCCTCCTCAGGCAGGAGGAACAGGGAACTACCACCGCCGGAGATGAGAACTATGAGGAGGTCATCTTTCCCGACCTTCTCCGCCAGTTCTCGACCGAGTTTTCCAGCGAGGAGAGAATTTTTATCCGGCACGGGGTGTCCTGCCTCGATAATACGGATTCGCCCATCAGAGAGGCAGTTCTCGGCATAGCCGTACTTCGTGACGACGACACCTTCCCTTATTGCGTCGCCAAGGATATCTACCGCGGCCCGGGCCATGGCACAGGCAGCCTTGCCGAGGGCCAGGAGGTAAACCCTGCCCCGCAATTCAAGCTCCATCTCAAAAACCTTTAGGCGGTTGTCATCAATATGCAGAGCGTTCCTCACGGCCCGGTCGGGATCCGCACTCTTTATCGCCTCCCGCATAAGTGCAGTGATGGTTTCCCTTACATCCATGTGCATCCCCACAGGTAAACTCTTATCCCAGAAGGATCAGCCTCTCGGCTTCGATGTCCTCCAGAGAGGCGTTCCACCCACCAACAACATAGCGTTCCCCGTCCTCAGTCTCCACTGTTACGTTGGAGATTACCTTGCTGTCGTCCTCAAAGAAGTCTTTTATTTTCCCTGTAATATGGACGGGTTCCTTTGAGCGAACGAAGCGTCCAAGAACCTCAATCTTCGCACCCACCAGGTTGAAGGTTTTCAGATCCTCAACCAGCTCCCTTATGTGGATGTACTCCTCGGGAATCCGAAGCTTTCTCTCCTCCTTATAAACGGTCTTTCCCGTCGGCCAGAGGGCTTGATAGAAGTAGCGATCCAGCATAAAAAGGAGGTGGTTGTCCCGTATGACGAGGCCGTAGCCAAGGAGGGAGCTACTCGATGTTAATGCCTCGTAGGGAAGGTATATTCCACTCTCCCTGTCCTGAATGATTATTATCGGATCAGGAACCTCCCTCATCTTCACCTCACTGGCGATAGGCGGGACCCTACCCTCCCCGTATACAAAAAGGTTTATCCGAACATGTTTCTCCTTCTTGGCCTTCAACTGGCTTTTGATCTTTTTGAGGAACTCATAGGGAACCGCTACACTCAGGCGAAATTGGGCCCCTTCAACGGATCTCCTCACATGCTCTTCAAACGTTATCCTGCTCTTAACAACGGTTACACTGCCAATTTCTTCCCGTGGGGTGTACATCTTCTCTAGGGCTGCCTTGATCTCCTTGATCCTCTCATCGTAGCGCTTCTTTAGTGCATCCATTACCAGATCCGGACTCAGTGGGATAACCCGTTTGGGCCTGCCCTGGCTTGTGATGATAAACCCCTTTGCCATCAGCGTCCGGATAACATCGTATATCCTGGGTTGGGGGACTTTTGAGAGGGTCGCAAGCTCGCCAGCGGTTAGGGGCCCACTTTTTATCAGGGTAAGGTATGCTCTGACCTCGTACTCGTTAAGGCCGAATTCCTTCAACCTAGCCTCTATCTCCCTTCCTTCCATAGGCACTCCTCAAATTATTGCTTTTTCGGTGGTCCTATCAAATACATGGATATTGTCAAGGTCGACCTCTATTTTAATTTTTTCTCCTATGGGGAGGGGTATGTGGCCCGGAAGCTTTATCTTGATTATTGAGTCGCCGACCTTCGCATGGACGATGGTATCTGTTCCCAGGGCCTCAACGAAGTCGACAACCCCCTCCATTTCCGCCGCTCTGGTCACGTGTTCGAGGGTTGAGACACCCTTTACCGTCATGTGCTCCGGCCGGATTCCAAGCGTGACGGTCTTATCAACATACCCCTCCAGTAGTTCCCCAAGACCGGATGGAAGGGAGATACTGAACCCTTCTCCCTCAAGGGCAATTCCTGTTTCAGTTTCCTTGACGCTGGCCTCCACCATGTTCATCTCAGGTGATCCAATGAACGTGGCCACGAATATGGAGTTTGGTTTTAGATAGACCTCCGTGGGGGGGCCGATCTGTAGCAGATGCCCCTTACTCATAACGGCGATTCTATCACCCATTGTCATGGCCTCAACCTGATCATGGGTAACGTAGACGGTTGTGACGTTGAGCTTTGTCTGAAGCTTCTTTATCTCTGCCCTCATGGTAACCCTGAGCTTTGCGTCAAGGTTGCTCAGCGGCTCATCCATGAGCAGAACCTCCGGTTCCACGACAACGGCCCTCGCAACCGCCACGCGCTGTCTCTGACCGCCACTGAGCTGGGCCGGATACCTGTCAAGAAGTTCACCGATCTGGAGGAGCTCAGCTGCCCACTTAACCCTCTCCTTGATCTCGTTCTCAGGGTACTTCTTTACCTTTAGAGGAAAGGCTATGTTCTCATAGACCTTCATATGCGGCCACACGGCATAGCTCTGGAAGACCATCGAAATGTTCCGGTCCTTGGGGGGCAGGTAGGTGACGTCTCTGTCGCCGAAGTATATCCTCCCATCAGAGGGGGTCTCCAAGCCGGAGATCATCCTCAACGTTGTTGTCTTTCCGCAGCCGCTCGGTCCAAGGAGAACGAGGAACTCTCCATCCTTAATCGTCAGGCTGAGCTCATCAACGGCTTTTACCCTTCCGTTGTCGAAATACTTCTTGAGATTTTCAAGTCTAACCTCAACCATATGAACACCTCACTTGAGGGTTACACCCCACATCGTGACCAGATATTTCCTTGCAAAGAATATGAAGAACATCGCTGGCAGAGTCATGATGAACGCAGCCGCGAATTTGTAGTATGGCGGTGCTGCTCCCCCGCTGGCTCCGGCCATTATAGAGAGTATCTGTGCCGGAAGCGTTCTGTTCCTCAGTGTTAGTATTGATGCTATAAACACCTCATTCCACGACATCACGAATGTAAACATTGCAGCCGCCGCCAGTCCTGGCAGGGCTAAGGGCAGTGTTATCTTGAGGAAAGAGCGGAAGCGGTCGAGTCCGAACACCATAGCGGCCTCTTCAAGTTCCTTGGAAACCCCCGCAAATATACTGGAGGTTATGAGGACCACAAACGGCAGAGCCATTGCCGTGTGAGCAAGTGCGACTCCAAAGAGGGTATCTATCAGGTGGAGTCGTATGTACAAAACTACCAGCGGTATCGCCATAACTGGGATCGGGAACATTCTCAGGGCAATTATAGAGAGTTTCACCGTATCCCTTCCAGGAAAGATGAACTTCGCTATGGAGTACCCTGCGGGTATACCTAGAGAGAAGCTTATGAGTATCGTCATGGTTGCTACCGCTATGCTGTTCTTTATGCCCTGCCAGGCCCCCAACGTAAACAGGATCGTCTTCACCCATTCGGTCGTGTAGTGTATTGGCACAACCCTGTGCATGTTATAGTAATCGAGCTTCGATGAGAAAGCGTACAGCATGGAGACTATTATCGGAACGACTATCCAGACGACTATGGTAAAGATAAAAGTGTAGAGGGCGATTTTCTTGATGAGGAATTTTGTCCTATCGTTCATGTTCTTACCTCCAGATACTCGGCCTTGAGGAACTTAACGTAAAGGGCCCCCAGGACTATTGAAAGTGCTGCAATCGTTAGGGCGTAAATGGCCGCCACACCATAGTCCTTGATAAACGTCAGCTGGTAGAACCCTTCCCCGGCAAGGACGGGTATATCCCTACCCGCCAGCATCCACACCGCACCGAAGATCTGCATTGCAAAGAGTGTTCTGATTATCAGGGCGCTTTGTATGCTTGGTTTTAGCATCGGAATGACTATCCGCCTCATCTTCGTCCAGTAACTGGCCCCGAAGACGTCCGCGGCCTCAAGGTACTCCTTGCTTATCATCTGCAGCCCTGCCAGGATTATGACGAAGACTATAGCCGTTGCCCTCCAGACCTCCTCCATGACTATCGCGAGGAACTCCATATCCCTGTACTGGTACCCGAAGAAGTGTATCGGTTGACTGATTATACCGATGTTGAGGAGCAGTTTGTTCAGGAAGCCCGCGTCTGACAGCATGGTGTACCATATAAGGCCGCCCGCCACGTCGCTTATAGTCAGTGGAATTATAAGTGCATAAAGAACCAACCCCTTGCCCTTGAACGTGCGTATCATAATCAGGGCTAAGACCAATGCCAAAACTATCTGCACAGGGATTATAACCGCCCCGAGCGCAATCGTATACTTGAGAGCGCTTAGGAATGTGGGGTTACCGACGGCCCTGTGGATGTTCGCGGCTGAAAGATGACCGTTACTGAAAAATGCAAGATTTAAAGCCTGTATAAGGGGATATCCAATGAAAAAAAGGAGATAGGCCACGGCAGGTAAAAGTAAAAGGTAAGGAAGGTACTTAGACCTCATAGCCCTCCCTCATGGTACTGGGATTCCCTTCTCCTTGAACAGCTCAAGTAGCTGGGGTCCAAGTTCGTTCAATACCTTCTGAGGATCTTCTCCCTGAAGGACTATCCTCTTAAACGCCTCCTTGTATATGTTCTTAAACTCGCCACCCTTACTCCCGAGGTTGGGTATCATGACTATGAGGGCATCGGGGGTTGATGACTGAGCCGTTACCCCCTCGGCCAGTATCTTGAGGGGGCCATTGGGTATCTCGTTTGTTGCTTCCTTGACCGTCGGGAAGAATCCGACGTTCTTCATGACCTCGACCTGCGTTGACGGCTTCGTGAGGTAGTCAATAAGCTTCCATGCCGCCTCCGGGTTTGGAGCGTTCTTTGGAATTGCAAGTCCCGCAAGGACGACGATGAACCCTCTCCCCTTCGGTCCCCTCGGAACGGGGACGACGACGAACTGGTTCGGTTTGGTCTCTATGGCGTTTTTAATCCTCGCCGTATGATCCCATGCAATGAGAACCTGCCCCGTCAAAAGCGGATCACTCATTGCATCCCACGTTGTTGAGGCCGGGTTCACGTATTGCCACAGCTTCTTGAGGTAGTCCCACATCTGTATCGCCTGGGGGCTGTTGAACTCCTTGGCCTCGTATCCCGTGAAGCTCGGGTACAGGTAGCCGTGCAGGAACCTGACAAACAGTCCGTTTGGTCCAGCCGGGAATCCAAGCTCGGGCTGCCCCTTGGCCTCTTTAAGCTTCTTGGCCCATGCGAGTAGGGCATCGTAGGTCCACTTGTCCGTTCCCTTTATGACATCCTCCTTGGTGAGGCCACTGGGGAGGTAGTTGAATGCCTCCTTGTTGATCACCATGACGTAGGTGGCACTCATCCAGGGAACGTACACCTGTTTGCCGTTAATCGTAGCGTATTTTTCAAAGCTTGAGATAAACGTCCTGCCCGTCAGCTTTGGCATTTTGCTCAGGTCCATAAGCCATCCCTGGGAGGCGTAGTAATCCATACCTCCATGAAGGTCACCTATCAGGTCAATGGTAACTTTGCCGGTTTTTTCCTCTGCTGCCAGACGGGTGGAAAGGTCAGTGTAGCTCAGTGGGATAAAGTCAACATCAATACCGCTTTCCTTTTTAAAGTTGGATATCAGGGTGTTGATAACAAAGCTCCTTTCTTCGGGTGGATTGAGCTGGGTCGAAACCCAAGTCAACTTGCTGACTTTCGGGGTGGTACTTGTTTTGCTCGTTGTGGCCGTTGGAGAGGAGGTGGTTGTGGTCCCCCCACCACTTATACATCCGCTGGCCACTACGGCAAAGGCCATAAGGCCGATCAACAACAATCCAAACATCCTTTTCATGCGACATCACCTGCGTGCTTCAGTGCCAACAAACGATACAATTCAACGCATATAAGTCTATCAAAGTATATAAGGTTTATGGCTTAAAACCACTAGAAGTGGTTGTATTATAAAAAAGTAAAAGTTCAATTAGAATTGGAGCCTGACCTGTTTCTTCTTCCTTGAGGCTTCATAAGAGGCCAGTATGATGGCCAGGTTTTTCTTGGCGTCTTCCCCACATATGGGAACCTCTACATCCTCAAGAACTGCCCGGGCAAAGGACTCCACTATTTCCATGACGTCCGGTCTGTCCCAGTACACCTTCTCGGCCCCCTCCTGATACACGGTGAAGTCCGGGTAGGCGGTCCTCACGTCAAGGAAACCCTCGCTTCCCACCAGGTAGTACTTTATCTCAAGCCCGTAGGAGTAGCCCTTCGGGTTACCCCAGCCTGCCGTTAGGACGGCAACAACGCCATTCCTGAACTCCAGAATCGCCGTACCGATATCATCGACCGGGAAGCCGTATATCTTAGCCCCTATATCCGCATAAACCCTTCTGGGAAAGTCCCCAGTCAGCCAGAGGAGTGAATCAATGCCGTGGGGTGCGGTGTCCATGAAGCCACCGCCGCCCGACTTCTTAACGTCCAGGAACCAGCTCATGTCAAGGCCCCGCAGGAATATCGGCGGCTTGACATTCTCGGAGATGGCATGGATGTACTCCAGGAGACCTATCTCACCCTCATCGAGCATCCCCTTAGCCTTTTTTAGGGGTCCCGTAAATCGCGGGTTGAAGGGCAGCATGAGCTTGACCCCTGCCTTTCTAGCAGCCCGTATCACATCGTCCGCGTCCACAAGGCTGAGGGCTATGGGCTTCTCGAGGAGTATGTGCTTCCCCTCTTCCGCGGCCCTTATGGCAACCTCCCTGTGCCTGTAGGTCTCGATGGCAATGTACACAGCCTCAACATTTTCGTCTTTCAGAAGCGCCTCGTAGTTTCTGTAGAACCTGGCTCCATACTTCTTTGCCTCACTCCTTGCGATATCCGAATTTGCCCCATCCCCAGACACGGCGTAGAGCTTTGTTCTCCTGCCATGGCTTATTGTGGATGCGTATCTGAGAGCATGAGGATGGGCGTAGCTGATGATTCCGACGTTAAGCTTCCTCATATTCGCACCACCTCCCCTTTTCTCGCGCTTTCCTTGGCTTTTTCAGCGATTTTTAGGGCGATCAGGGCATCCTCCGCCATTATGATGGGCTCCTCCTCACCCCTTATGACACTGAAGAAGTGTTTGAGCTCCCGTTCAAAGGCATCCGGAAAGGTTGAGAGCAGCGGCGAGAAGCGGGGCATCTCGAAGTTGGCCTTCGCGACACCGACTACGGGTGTGTCGAGGGGCGTGTAGCGTATGCGCCCGTTCTTCCCGATTATGTCAACGTGGTGGTAGAACACCCCGTAGCGCGAGGGATAGGGGTATGCCCAGCTGACCTCCGCTATGCCGGTCTTCCCACCCTCGAACTCTATCATCATGACAAAGTGGTCGAAGGTGTCGTTGGCCTTAGCCTCCTCCTTTATGGCCTTTCCAACGGCGTAGACGCTCAGTGGCTCGCTCTCAAAGAACCACCTCAGGAAGTCCGTAACGTGCACTCCAAGGTCAAGGGCAACACCACCGCTTTTGCTCTCGTCCCAGTACCAGTAGTCCTCCGGGAAGGGTAGGTTCTGGACCTCACTCTTTCTGATGTGCATGGGGAGAATGTTGCGCTTTTTTATAACTTCTTTCATTACCATCCATCTTCTGTCAAAGCGCCTTACGTGCCCGACGAGGAGGTGAAGACCTTCCCTCTCGGCAGTCCTTATCATTTCTTTGGCTTCCTCGACGGTCAGTGCTATCGGCTTCTCAACGATAACGTGCTTTCCTGCCTTGAGCACCTGAATCACCAGCTCGGCGTGGGTGTACGTCGGCGTCAGAACCTCAACGACATCGACATCAAGATCCAAAAACTCGTCAAGGCTCGTGAGGGCTTTGGCGTTAAACTCGCCTGCACCGGTCTTTGCCCTCTCCTTATCTATATCCATGCAAGCAACGACCCTGACACCTTCCGCAGCCTTCAGGGCACCTTTGTGGGCGAGGTTGAATATGTTGCCACAACCCACCACTCCAACCTTCAGTTCCTTCATGGGTATCCCCAGATCACTGACACAAAAGATATATATAACCCTTTCCAAAATAAAACCACTTTAGATGGTTGTATTTAGTGGGGTGATTCCATGAGAGTTATCGTTGGTATTCCAAGTTATAACAATGCTGGAACGGTTTCTTTTGTTGTTAAACAGGCTGCCAAGGGTCTTAAAGAGTACTTTGAAGGAGGCATAGTCGTTAACGCTGATGGCGGAAGCAGCGATGGGACAAGGGATGCAGTTCTGAGTACGCCGGTTCCGGAGGGGGTTGAGGTTCACAGCTTCGTCTACCGGTGGCCAATTCCAGGTAAGGGCAGTGCCATGAAGGAACTCATGGAGTTCGCAATGGAGAGGGAGGCCGACGCACTCGTCTTTGTGGACAGCGACCTGAGGAGCATAACGCCCGAGTGGATAAAGGGTCTCGCCGGGCCGATAGGGGAGAACTACGATTTCGTGGCCCCGCTGTACATAAGACACAAGTGGGATGGGACGATAACCAACAACATAGCCTACCCAATGACGGCCTCACTCTACGGGAAGAACGTCAGGCAACCGATAGGTGGGGACTTTGGGGTGAGCGCTAAGCTAATCGACGTCTACCTCGAGGATGAGGAGATCTGGAAGACCCATGTAGCCCGCTTCGGTGTTGATATATTTCTCACGACGACCGCGATGGCAAGGGGTTTCAAGGTGGTTCAAACGGCCCTCGGAATGAAGATACACGACCCCAAAGATCCAGCAGCCTCGCTCGGCCCAATGTTCAACCAGGTTGTTGGAACGCTCTTCAGCCTGATGGAGCGCTATGAGAACGTCTGGAGGGGCGTGGAGAGGATAGAGGACGTCCCTGTCTTCGGGGAGCTTGAGAGGGGAGAACCTGAACCGGTTAAGGTAACCTTAGATCTCCTTGAGGAGAGATCGCGCGAGCTCTTCGCGGAGTACGAGGCTGTCCTCAAGAAGGCCCTGGCGCCGAATACCTTCAAAGGCGTGAGAGAGGTCCTCAAGACCTTCGAGTTCGACGACAGACTCTGGAGCCACGTCCTTTATGACGGAGCGGTTGCTTACAGGGACGGAATACTTGAGGAGGCAAAGCCCCTAGTTCCACTCTATTTCGCCAAAACTGCCGACTTCGTGAAGAGGACTATGGACATAAACACCCTGGAGGCTGAGAAAGTGATAGAGGAGAGAGCGAGGGTCTTCCTTGAGGAGAAGGACTACCTGTTGGAGCGCTGGTAGAGCTCCCTAACCTCTCTCATTAGTGTTATCTCCTCAATTTTCGGGACGCTCCAAGCACCCCTGTGCATCGTCGATAGTGCCGCCACAAGGTTCGCAAAGTGACCTATCCTGTTTAGCTTTTCTTCCCCAAGTTCTTCTGCTCCCAAACAGCCTGAGTAGTACAGGCCGGCAAGGAGGGCCGCCATAAATGCGTCGCCAGCTCCTGTGGTGTCAATGGCTTCCACTTTATAGGCGGGAACATGAACCCTAATTCCACCGCTCCTCAGTTCGCTCCCCTCCGCACCCTTTGTGATCGCCAGGAGCCGGAAGTCGAAGTCGTCAATGTTTATCCCTCTCCCCGTCAGAGAAGCCAGCTCTCCGTCCCCGAGCTTGGCGATGTCCGCTAACTTCAACGCTCGCTCGATGTCCCTCAGCATCTCGTCTTCCCTTCCGCGCCAGAGGTCGGGTCTCATGTTGATGTCGTAGCTGAGCGGAACCTTCCCCTTCAGCTCTTTGAGGACTTCAAAGACCGTCGAGCGCGAGGGCTCCCTGGCGAATAGCACCGAGCCGAAGTGGACGAGCTCCGCAGCCTTAAGGTTAGCATCAACATCTTCGGGGCGGAGGTTGAAGTATGCAACCCCATCGTAAAGAATGAACTCCGGCCTGGCGCCGATTAGCTGGACGAAGACTACCCCAGTATGCTTTTCTAGGTCGCGGCGAATAAAGGTTTTAACGCCTTCTTCATGCAACCGCTCAACGAGGAAGTCCCCGAAGGGGTCGTCTCCAACTTTGCTTACAAGGGCACTCTCAACGCCGAGCCTCGAAAGGCCGACGGCGACGTTGGCAGGGGCACCGCCGGGATGCTTCTCGAAACTCTTCACGTCCTTCAGCCTTCCCTCATGAAGGGCTATGAAGTCAATGAGGACCTCGCCGATGGAGACAATCATCACCATCACCAAAATGCAACCATTGCATGTAGTTTATGACGCAAGCATTATATATGGGTTTTTGCCGAGTTCCTTTCAAGGTGTTGTTCGATGATAGCAGTCCTTACGTTTACCGACCCCCGTCCTACAGCCTTTTTAACCGAGCGCGAACGGGCTCTAAAGAGGAAGCACGCCACGCTCGTGGGCGAACTTGAGAAAGCTGGTTTTAATGTTATTGATCTCAACATGGAGCTCGGAAGGTATCAGCTCTTTGAAAGCGGTGGAAACTTCGGTGTTGATTCCATGGGAGACGCGATAAGAGCCGGGAGAATAGTAGCTGGAAACGGGGCGAGTGGTATAATAGCGGGCCTCTGGCACTGGACTGAGAGCAACCTAGTAACAGCCATGGTACGTGAGGCTCGCAGACCGCTCCTCCTCTACGCGGACGACGATCCAGCGTGGGCAGGTACGACGTGCATAACCTCCGTGGGAGCATCCCTCTGGGAGAGCGCTGTGAACGAGTACGCACTCAACCACGTCCGCCTTAAGGGCAATATTGAAAAGGTGAAGGCCTGGGCAGGGGCCGTTGAAGCCGTTTCGAAGCTCTCGAAAGGATCCATACTCCTCTGGGGTTCCCCTTACACCCTCGGAATGGAACACCTCATGGACGACCTTCCGGGGCTCAAGCACATCGTCGGCGACTTCATAATGCTCGATCAGTACATCCTGGTGGGGAGGGCGGATAACCTCCTCTCGGACGAGCAGCTGAGGGTCCGCGTCGAGGGGTTCTACGACTGGCTGACATCGAAGACCGAGGTGAAGTTCGACGGTAAGATGCTGACCCCAGAGGCCCTGAGGAGACAGATAGCGCTCTACCTTGCTGCGAAGGAGAGTTTTAAGGAGCATGAGGACGTCTCCGCCGTCTCGATAAAGTGCCAGCCCGAGCTGAGCGAGGTTTACGGCGTTACCGCCTGCCTGATTCCCGCACTGTTCCCATTCAACGCCGATGCAGAGGGTGGGAAGGATGTCATCCCTGCCACCTGTGAGGGTGACGTCAAGGGGACTATAAGCTCCGCACTCCTCTTCTACTTGAGTGGAAAGCCACCCCTCTTCGGCGACATAAAGTACGTGGACGATAAGATGGTGATGATAGCAAACTGCGGCGCCTCATCGCTCTACTACGCGAGGCTCAGCGAGAACCCTGAGGAGAACCTCAAAGCCACCACCATACAGGGCCAGTGCCAGGGGGCGAGTGGCGGAGCTTTAACATACAGAACTCCGAAGGCTACCTTCACCGTGGCGAGGCTCGTGAGGAAGGGTGGCGAGTACTTCCTCCTCTACTTCCTCACCGAGGGGCTTGAGATAACCGGGGAAATCGAGTCAAAGCTCAAGTGGGGAAAGCAGTGGCCCCACACGGCAATAAAGAATCCGCTGGACAAGGAAACCTTCATCTCAGTCATGGGGGCGAACCATCTGAGCCTCGTCCCAGGCGACTACAGGGAGGAGCTCAGGTTCGTGGCAAAACTCTGGGGGGTTAAGGCAGTCAACCTGAAGGACGAGAAAGGGGCCAAGTCCATCCTCGGGGTGTGAGCATGAGAGTCATACTGGCGGACAATGGGGCCTTCGTCCTCACCGACGAGGAGGGCAATATGACGGGCAGGTACCACGGCTTCTACTCCCTTGACACGCGATTCGTCAGGAAGGCAATCCTCCGCATGAAGCCTGAGCCGGAGTTCATTGGAGCATCCTCGACCTTCACCACGGCGGTTTCACATTTCTCCATTGCCGGGAGGGGAGTGCTGGTCAGAAGGAGGAGGCTGGACGGTTCCTATTCCGAGGGGCTTTCCCTCTACAACACCTCGGGGGAGCCTTTGAACGTTGAGATTCTCTATACCTACGAGGCCCCTATAGAGGACATCTTCCAGGTCAGGGGGTTTATGGGACTTAAGGAAGAAACCGCACTGAGGGGTGCCGGTTTTTACTCCAGGGAGCGTCCAGAGGAGAGGAGGAGCCTGAGGGTGAAGACCAACCTCGAGAGGGAGGATGAGGACCTCAAAGCCAGGCTTGAAATCCCGCCGGGAGGAAAGGCGGAGCTCTACGTACGCTTCATCTCAGAAGTTATAGGGAAAACGTCCGCATTCCTCAGGGATGAAAGATTTGTCCTCCAAAATCCCCTTTTCACGGGTTCCATAACCCTTGACGGAGTGTTTGAGAGGGCAGTCGAAAACCTCGGTGCCCTCACCCTCTCGACGGTCTACGGACCCATCCCCCTCGCTGGGATACCCTACTTTGCCTGTCCCTTCGGGAGGGACGCGATAATAACCTCTCTATTTCTCCTCCCATACTACCCGGAATACGCCGCGGGAACGCTGAGACTCTTCGCCTCCCTTCAGGGAAAGAAGAACGATCCGAAGAGCGAGGAGGAGCCCGGGAAGATCCCCCACGAGTTCCGCCTTGGGGAGCTGGCTCAGTCAGGGGAGGTTCCCTTCGGCCCCTACTACGGCACGGTTGATGCGACGCCCCTCTATGTGGCCCTGGCCGGGGAGTACTTCCGCTGGAGCAGGGATGAAAAGTTAATAGACGAGCTCCGCCCGAACATAACAATGGCCGTTAAGTGGATACTGGAGAAGCTCCGGGATGGGTACATAACATACGTCCCCGGGATCCTCGGAAACAAGGGATGGAAGGATTCAAGGGATGCCATAGTCAACGAGGACGGAAAGCCGGCTAAACCCCCCATAGCGCTCGTTGAGGTTCAGGGCTATGCCTACTGGGCGCTGAGGCTGGCAGGGGAGCTTGAACTGACCGAACTCGATCCAGGGATGCTCCTAAGGGAAGCAAAAAAGATGAGGGAGAGGTTCAACCGCGACTTCTGGGTTGATGGCTACTACGCCCTAGCTTTGGACGGGGACGGAAAAGCACTCCGCGTTGTCTCGTCCAACATGGGACATCTGCTCATCACAGGGGTAGCAGAACATGAAGGAGAAACAGCGGAGAGGCTCTTCCAACCAGACATGCTCTCAAGGTACGGAATAAGGACGCTGAGCGCAGGAGAAAAAGCCTACAATCCCTTCAGCTATCATCGTGGAAGCGTGTGGCCCCACGACAACGCGTTCATATCTCTCGGTCTCTCAAGGATCGGAAGGACTGACCTCGCGAAGGAACTTGCCGACAGAATTTTCACAGCCGCAAAACTCATGCCGGGGAAAGAGCTACCCGAACTGTACAGCGGTCTGGACGAGCTCGTGTCAGTACCGAGGGCCAACTCGCCGCAGGCTTGGAGCGCCGCAAGCCTCTTCGCCCTCGTTACGGCATCCCTCAGAATGGAAGCTCATGATGAACTGACGGTTCAGCCGGTGGAAGGTGTTAACTTCCTCGTTCACGGGGTGACATTCAGAGGGCGGAAATACCTGATACGGGCCAACGGAGGTGTGGAAGTTGAGCCCCTTTAGTTTTGCCTTTGAAAAGCTTCCGGTTCCTATCATATCCCCATCAAAAGAAGGATTCGATTCAAAGAACACCTACAACCCGGCGGTGATCAGGCACAGGGGGATCTTCGTCATGCTCTACCGCGCGGAGGCGAAGGAAGGGGAGATAACCGGCAGGATAGGACTTGCACTCAGCCGGGACGGGATGAATTTCGTTAAGCATCCAGAGCCAGTTATAGAACCTGAGTACGGCTGGGAACGGATTGGAGTCGAGGATCCGAGGGTCGTGAAGGTCGGAAAGACCTACTACATGACCTACACCGGTTACGACGGTGAGACTGCTAGGCTTTGCATGGCCACTTCAAAGAACCTCCTGAGCTGGAAGAAGCACGGCCCTCTCTTTGAAGAGTTCCCATTTAAAAAGAACGGGAGGGTTAACTGGACGAAGAGCGGGGCGATACTGGCGGAAAAGATGAAGTCGGGGCCCTTCAAAGGCCGCTACATCATGTACCTCGGTGACTCGAATGTCTGGCTGGCGCACTCAAAGGATCTACTCCACTGGGAGTATGAGCCGGAGCCGGTCCTAAGGCCGAGAGGGCACCTCGTTGAGCCGGGGCCCCCACCAATAGCTACCGAAGAGGGGATACTTCTCATCCATAACGAGGCGTTTCAGAGGGATGAAAATCTGATCTACACCGTCCAAGCAGCACTGTTCGACTGGGAAGACCCCAGGGGGCTTATCCGGAGAACGGAGAAGGCAATTCTTGAGCCGGAGTTTGAGTGGGAGAGAAGGGGCTGGGTGGATAACGTGGTCTTCGCGGAGGCCTTCGTGGAGCATGGAGACGTTTACTACCTCTACTACGGCGGAGCCGACAGGTACGTGGGGCTTGCCATCAGAGGGTGGGAGAAACAAAAGGTCAATCCAGGATAGCCAGCTCTATCTCTACCGTGGCCTCTGGATTTTTCAGAAGCTCCACGAGGCGTCTGTCTATGTCCTTCGCAGCCTTGTTCGCTCTTATCGCGAGCGTTCTGGCGTCGATGTAGGTGCTCTTCCTGATGACCATCGAGTACTCATGGTCAAGGATGAGCTCGGGGCTTCCTTCAGCCCGGACTTCGTCGATGAGGTCTCCAACCTTTATGCGGATGAGAAGTTTCTTTCCAGCCCTAAGAGCCGATTTAAACTCTTCACTGAAGTCATTTATCCCCCTATCAGCCCCAACACAGAGAATACAGTCACCCTTCGAGGTCAGGTAGTTCTCCTTCGTGAACTCCAGGGTGGACTTGTGGGTTGCTTTAACATTCCCGTGGCCCCTGCAGTGGATGATCTCCTCCGGCATGATCCCGATTCAGGGTCGTACTTTATAAAGTTCAGGGTTAATGTGAATGTTCACATCACCGGTTGCAGGTTCAGAAGGAATGAGCTCCGACACCTCAAAAGGGCAGAAAAGAAGAAGTGAGTGCTTATTTTCTCAAGTCTGGGAAAACTTTTAAAAGGGGTTTCATGATTTGGGTTACGGTTGTCAAACTCAGGCTAATCGGAGGGATTGAAATGGGCAATATTAAGCAGACTTTCATTAAGAGAACCGCGAGGGAGCTGTTTGACCGCTATCCCAACGAGTTCAGCAGAGACTTTGAGTACAACAAAAAGCGGGTTGGGGAGCTTACCAACGTCACCAGCAAGACCATCAGAAACAGGATAGCAGGGTACATAACCAAGCTCGTAAGGATGAAGGAAGAGGGTAAGATGCTCTGATGCCCCGCCCCTCGCTTTTATCCGCCTCAGACCCTTTTAAATACCTTTACTTTCCCTTAGAAATCATCTAGGTCGTTCAGGACTCTCTTAGGCAGCAATGGAGCAAACTCCCTCAGCAGGCGCTCAAACTCAGGCTCGTTTTCCCCGGCTATCCTGCGCATCAGGTTCTCGATGTAGGTCTCGGTTAAGAGGCGGACTTCCTCAAGTTCCTGCCTAGTTCTCATTAGCTCGTCTATTCTGGCCTGTACCTCACTCAGGAATTCGAGGAGATCCCTCATTTTCTCCTCCACAGGGCCAGTGGACTTTATCAGTTCCCGTGCCTGCAGGTACTCCTCCGTTGATCTGGGTCTCTTGGGCTCGTACATCTCGGTTCCAAAGATGTATGGGGTCAGCATGACCTCAAGGCGAAAGCCACGTTTTATGGTGTAATACTTCCTCGGCCTGCCACGTGGTATCCTCTCCGTCCTGCCCTCTATCAGCCCGGCGCTCTCGAGTATCCTGAGGTGCTCCAAGACGGCCTTCTGGCCAACGCCGAGTTCCTGGCTCAGTTCACTCACAAAGTAGGGTCTCTTTGTGAGCAGTATGAGTATCCTCCTCCTCGTCTCGTTTCCGAGTATGTCAAGCAACCTCCCCATGTTCTTATTTGACTCCACGCTCTCACCCCCATCTTTCCCTAACTTGATGTAAGAAAAGATTACTTTAAGCTTTTCGGTGAAAAGGGAAGTGGGGATTGACGCTCACGGAACGATGTGGTGCTCCTGCAGCGGGCCTGCCGCAGACGGTGCAGACCGCGGTGAGGTGGACTATGCTCTCGGTTCTCGCGAGGAGCTCCCCCGTGGCCGGGAACGGGTCCCCCTTAAAATTCAGGTTGGAGCCGCTCGCTATAACGTAAACGCCATCGTTCGTGAGCTGGTTCAGGGCGTCAACGATTCCCATGGGAAAGAACTGGACCTCGTCGATACCTATGACCTCACAATCTCCCCTGAGAGTTACTTCAACCATCAACGCCATCCTCACCCGTGGGAACGACGAGGGCACGGTATTTGAGGCCGTTGTGGACAACCACCTCGTCCTTGGAGTAGCGGTTGTCTATGTCCGACTTGAAAAGAGCCGCTTTTCTCTTCACAAAGGCCTGCCCCTCAATACGTTTTATCAGCTCGGTCGTTTTGTCCGCGAACATCGGACCGATTATAACCCCAAGAAAGCCGCCGGGTGGATCATCCCTATAACCATTGGAGAAAATGCGGCCGGGGGTTAAATCTTCTCCGGCTAAAAAGTTGGAGAGCAGACGAAAATGGGAAAGAAAAACCGCCAGTACACTCAAACCGGGGTGACATGGCCCCACTTCTCGAGGGCCCTTGCGAGTTCTTTGTGAGTTTTCGCGTACTCGTCGAGTGATATCTCCTGCATGATGGCATCGATGGCCTGTCTCACCGCTATCGCCCCAGCCTTCGGCCCGTCCGGGTGTCCCATGGTTCCACCGCCAAGCTGCAGGACGATGTCCCTTCCGAGAGCGTCTATGACGGGTTCTATGTTACCAGGGTGCAGACCACCTGAACTCGTCGGGAAGACTGGCTTGATATGATAGAACTTCTGCTCAAGGTGATAGACATCGTTCTCATCCGGAACGTAGTGGTTCTCGGTGATTATCCTCTTGTACTGGACGACTTCCCACTTCTCACCCTCCATCTTGCCGGCACCGGCCGTTCCAACGTGGAGTTGGTCAACACCTATGAGGCGGTAGAGCTTCGCCAGAACGAACATGGAAATGCCGTGATACGGATTCCTGGCGAAGGCTGTGTGCATTGCCCTGTGGGCGTGGAGTGCTATACCGTAGTCCTGGGCCAGCTCCCTTACATAGTCAAGGACACCCCAGCCAAGAACAACCACGTCGACCATCGCGTGCGGAACACCGTAGTCCGCTAGGATTTCGAGCCTCTCCTCCATCTCAAGAATCGGGGAGGTTACGTTGGCGAACCAGGTCTTCTTCTCACCGGTCTCGTTCTCGGCCTTTTCCATGGCCTTTGTGACGACCTTGACCCTCTCCTCGAAGCGGTTGTACCAGGGGCTGGTAAGGTTCTCGTCGTCCTTGATGTAATCGGCGCCGCCGAGGAAGAGGTCATTGGCAAGTTTGTACAGCTCCTCTGGGGAGTAGCCGACCTTCGGCTTCGGAACTACACCATAGAGCGGCCTATCGTATATCCCAAGCTTCTTCCTGACGCCCTGGATGCCAAAGTTCGGACCGGGATAGTTGCGGAGGAACCTCTCCGGGAGGTAGATATCTTCAAGGCGGAGCCACTCAACGCGCTTCATGCCAAAGACGTTGCCGGCGACGCTTGCGAGGAAGCCGGGCATGTTCCCGTCCTCAAAGATGTGGTAAGGGTAGGCTATCCTGACCATCCAAGTGCCGTCCCCCATGTCGATAAAGTGGTAGGCCTTTGCAGACATATCGGCCCAGCGCTCCTGCTCGTACCAGTCGTAAAGGGTTGTCCAGGTTCCCGTTGAACTCTCGGCTGCAACGGCTCCGGCAGCCTGCTCGATAGTGTATCCTCCAGCTGGAGTTACCCTGAAAACGGCTACAACATCCCTCTTGGGGTTTGGTGTATAGGATTTGTCAACGTAGTAGTCGTATATCCTGTCAAATTTTTCCGTCATGCTCTTCACACCTCCAAGTAACCTCTGTATTGTAACCAAGCCTATAAAAACCCTATGGTGCAAACATGGGACATCGGCGCCTCCAGTTTAGTATCAAAGAGAGTTTTTCTTCCCCAATGGTTCAGGATACTGTCTCAATTACTTAATTTAACGGGTCAAAAGGGGGGTTCTAAGGAAATGAAGATTTATACCGGCTTTTTATAAATTAACTCAAACCCGTCCTTTTGTCTCCTTCTCCCCCGCTGATAGAAAGATATCCCATTTCTCAATAACTCACCTACAGCTCCGTGAATATGGGCTTTAACGCCGTCCGTTTCCGAAAGGTTTATATACACCTTTGTTCTTAAAATAAAACGCAGATACCTGCAAAACAACGTTTAGGAGGTTGGGAAAATGGCTGAGTTGCCTATTGCCCCAGTTGACAGGTTGATTAGGAAGGCCGGTGCAGCCCGCGTCAGCGAAGACGCTGCCAAGCTTCTTTCAGAGCACCTCGAGGATAAGGCCCTTGAGATCGCTAGGAAGGCCGTCGACCTCGCTCACCACGCGGGCAGGAAGACCGTCAAGGCCGAGGACATAAAGCTTGCCATCAAGTCCTGATGGCAATTTCCTCGACTTTTTTAATACCTTTTTTATTCTATTACCAGAATTTAACCCTCTCAACGTGTGCTTCTGTCTTCGAGATCTCCAGGAAGACGAAGCCCGCTGCATCCATTCGCGGGAAGGTAGGGGAACCGGGATTCAGCAACAGAACCCGTGAACCCTTAAAGGATGCCACCTCACTGTAAAATCGATGGGTGTGCCCGAATACCAGAAGGTCAACACCCATGTCTAGGGCCTTGTACGTAAGGAATTGGGAGTTCAAGCTTATGAGCTGATGACCATGAATAACGCCGACTCCAAGGCCTTCAGCTTCAAAAACCTTTTCTTCAGGAAGGTTCAGATGATCCGCGTTGCCTCTAACAGCCAGAACTGGAGCGAACTCTTCAAGCCGCTCCAAGAGTTCCGAAGAGGTTACATCGCCGGCGTGGAGGATTAGATCAGGGCCTTTCTTCGTTAGAACATCAAAAAGTGTAGAGGGAAGGTTCACAGTCTTATCGCCGTAATGTGTGTCACTAACTACTGCTATCAGCACGGGGACCCCTCAAATCGGGACGTTTATCCCAAGCTTGTCGACTAGTTCTTTGTAGCGGTTCCTCACGGTTACCTCCGTAACGTGGGCAACCTCCGCAACCTCACGCTGGGTCTTCTTCTCGCTTTCGAGAAGCGAGGCGACGTACAGTGCAGCCGCTGCCAGACCTGTTGGGCCCTTCCCACTTGTTATACCGCGTTTTATGGCCTCTTTCAATATCTCCTTGGCCCGTTTTTTGGTCTTGGCGCTCACATCAAGGGCGTCACCAAAGCGGTCAACGTACTCAATGGGACTTGTCGGACGGAGGTTCAAGCTTAAGCCTCTTGCCATGAACCGGTAGCTCCTCCCGATCTCCTTTTTGCTGACCTTTGAAACGGCCGCTATCTCATCCAGGGTTCGTGGGATAGCTTCCATCCTGCAGGCGGCGTAAAGGGCCGCCGAGACCATTCCCTCTATGGATCTACCGCGGATGAGCTTCTTCATGACGGCCTTCCGGTAGAGAGAGGCCGCAGCCTCCTTAACCCTGCGCGGGAGCCTCATCTGTGCCGCCATCCTGTCCAGCTCGCTCAGGGCGAAGGCCAGGTTACGCTCCGCTGCATCGTTGATCCTCATCCTGCGCTGCCACATCCTCAGCCTGCGCATCTTTGTCCTGTACATACCGGTTATCTGGTTGCCATGTATATCCCTATCGCGCCAGTCGATGTCCGTGGACAACCCCTTGTCGTGTATCATGAGGGTCATTGGCGCCCCGGTCCTTGCCCGTCTGGCCCGCTGGTTTGGATCAAAGGCACGCCATTCCGGCCCTTCATCGATCACGTTCTCCTCAATGACGTAGCCACACTTAGCACAGACTATCTCCCCCCTCCGGGGGTCGTATATAAACTCCGTCGAACCGCAGACCGGGCAAATTCTTTTGTCAGCCAAAAACTCTCACCCCCTCCTTCCGGGGGCAGGGCGTCGTTTACCACCCCTAAATGGTCGCTTGCCCTTGTTGCCCTTGGTGTGACCCGGTTTCACTTTGCGTCTGAAATTGGTGTAGAGAAGTGCCCCAACGTATTTCTCAGGATCCCTAACACGGGGTTTAACCGCTACATACGGCCTCTCCACTGGGCCAAAAATATCTTTAACGGTTCCAACGAGTGTCAAACTTTTGTCAACGACGGTTTCGTTGAGTGATGGAACCCACTCAGTGCGTAGAATCAAAAAGCCCGGCTTTGCATAATGAGAAACTTTACCAAGTCTTTTCATGGCCCCACCCCAAAAGGACATATCCTTTTAAACTTTTCGCTTCTCCCTTTATAAGTTTTTCGGTCAATTTCCAAAAGGTTTTTATTGAGGAGATGACTAAAAAACAAAGTTGGATGTGGTTCTATGAAATGTCTTGTAGTGGGGCACATCACGAGAGATGTAATACTGCACGGTGGGGCTAGGACTGAAAGGATTGGCGGTGGGGCGTACTATTCCGCAATAGCTGCCACGAGATTTTGCGACGTTGAAATCCTCACAAGCATCGGGAGGGATATCCCAAGGGGATGGCTGGAAAGTCTCTCAGAAAGGGGCATAAAACTCCATATCTCTCCCTCCCCGACCAGTACCGTCTATGAACTGCGGTATTTTGATGACGGCAGAAGGAACCTCCGCCTTCTCTCACGTGCGACCTCCATAGATACCGTGCCGGAGGGAAGGTATGACGTTGTGATCATCAACCCGGTGGCAGGAGAGATCACCCCGAAACTCCTGGAAGAGCTCAAAGAAAAAGCTGAATTCCTTGCACTTGACGTTCAAGGTTTTATCCGGAGAAAAAAACCCGGAAAGGTGGAGTCAAAGGAAATAGATGCCTCCCGCCTGAAGGGAGCCGACGTTTTACATGCTGATGTTTCCGAGCTTGGGCATCTAAAGAATTTTGACCCCTCCGATGTAGATGTCTTACTCGTCTCCAGCGGACCTGAATCTGGAAAAGCCTACCTTCACGGTATCCCATACAGATATTACCCCCTCAAGATCGACGTGAAAGAGTCCACTGGAGCAGGCGATGTTTTTCTGGCAGCATTCACCGGTTTCCACAGAAGCTGTTCATTTATCCAGGCCATAAAGCGGGCCAATGCCTTCACGGCACTCTTCCTAAAGTACCGCAACCTAGGGTTTTGTATGACCGATGTCAGCGAACTGGCTGCGAAGGTTCGGGTTGAGAAAGCTTAAGAATATAAAGTGGTGGTCACCATTAGCAACCATCAGGGCTGAAGTTTCAGCATCCTGAAGGCGGTAACAAACCGGAACGTGAGGTGGTAACATGGACAGGTATATCCTTCTGCTCAAGACCCCGAAGGGGTACGATGTCTCCCCAATCAGGGAGGAGCTGAGGGAGAGACACCCGGAGGTCAAGGTGGGGATCCACAGGTGCATAGGCCTTACCGCCGACGTGATCATCCTCTACAACGGCGGCGTCGTTCTCATAAAGCGGAGGCACGAGCCATTCAAGGACCACTACGCCCTTCCAGGGGGCTTCGTCGAGTACGGTGAGAGGGTCGAGGATACTGCCCTCAGGGAGGCCAAAGAAGAGACGGGCCTCAATATCAGGCTCCTTCGCTGGGTAGGTGTCTACTCCGACCCCGACAGAGATCCGAGGGGGCACACCGTGACGGCGGCGTTTCTGGCGGTGGGAACCGGCGAGCTCAAGGCAGGGGACGATGCCAAAGAGGTTCATGTCGTGCCAATAGAGGAGGCCCTCAAGCTGCCGCTGGCGTTCGACCACGAGAAGATACTCCGCGATGCACTGGCACTGAGGTAAGGGTATGAAGGCTGAGTACCCCGGCTTCGGGAGAATAGTCATCGACGGAAAGACCTACGACCACGACGTCGTGGTTTACCCGAGCGGAAGGGTCGAGAAGAGGAAGAAGTGGCTCAGCAAGAACAAGCACGGCACGAGCCACAGGTTCGACCCGGAGGAGCTGAGGGAGTATCTGAAGGAAGACTTCGACGTTCTCCTCATCGGGACCGGGGCCTACGGGATGCTCTCGCTGCTCCCGGGAGGCAGAAAGCTGGTAAAGGGAAAAGAGGTCATCGAGCTCCCGACGGGGAAGGCGATCGAGAAGTTCAGCGAACTGAGCGGGAGGAGGAGGGTACTCGCGGTATTTCACATCACCTGCTGAGCGCCCTCAGGACAGCGATTACACCCGCCCCTGCGAGCGCCATAGCGTAGGGGTAGCCTAGGGCATACCAGAGGCCGGCCACCGTGCTCAAGGCGATTCCGTTCAGAATCATGAGAACCAGCACGTGCCCGGTGTTTGTTTCCGGCACCGAGAGCTCCTTCTCCCCGTGATAGAAGAAGGCCAGCGATACTGATGACGTCAAAAAGGGCAGGAGCACCGCCGCGGGCAACAGTTTGAGCGCTCCGGGGTTGATGCAGGCAGCGACCAGGACAAAGCCAGCACCCGCCGTAACGGGAACGGCATTCATTACGAGGAGTTTGGCCCTGAGAAACCGCCCTAGGGTCAGTGGAAGGCCCCGCAGGAACTCAAACTCCCTGCCGTCAATTTTAAGAACCGTGTCCACACCCACAGAGGCCATCCATGCTATCATCAGGAGTACTGACGCGACGTTCCACTCCCCTATCTTCCCTGAGGTCAGGATGCCCACAGCGCTCGGCAGGATCACGAAAAGGGGGAATATGAGCCCCACGAGGAGGGCACTCTTCCTGAAGGCTATCCTGAGGTCCTTCAGGGCGATAACGATGACCGGATGCTGCGTCCGGGCTTTGAAACGCACCTTTCTAACGTGGGATACGGCAGCGCCCTCCTCCATCCTGCGCCAGAGTTTGCTGAGTACGAAGCGGTATGTGGGAACAAGAACGGCCAGGTAGCCCAGGATCAGTGCGAGGGAGCTCGATGGCTCAACTATAGATGCCAGCGAAAAGGGGTAGGCCACAGAGTACCTTGAAAAAAACGGCAGGAGCTCCTTATAGTGCTCGTTCACGTACATCTGAATGTAGTTGAGGGTGTAGAACATGCCGATGAACAGGATGACCCCCAGAACCCTGACCATCGTCCTGAGCCTAGAGAACCTGCCGCCGACGCTGGAGGAGCCGAAGAGAGTGAAGACGACGAGTCCGAGGACGTGCCCGAGAAAGGCCCCAACGAGTATCCAGACAAAGCCAAGCAGCCCACTCACCGGCCACCGGTAGGCCATCGCCAAGGAGGCAGGAACAAGCGCGATTACGGCGGGAGTGTTGTCCACCATCAGGAGGACGCTGAGGTACTTGGCGCCGGTCTTTAAGGGGAGGGGTTTGAGAGGCTCGAATATCCCCATGGAGGTCGCGTAGGAGGCGTTAACCGCTGTCGTGTACAGGGCCATGAGGAAGGGAAGCAGGGCATAGGTGGCGAAGAGAACGGCCGCCCTCGTACCGCTCTCGGCACCTATCACAGCGCCTGCCATTATAAAGCCGAAGAAGAGGAACGCCACCGACTGAAAGGCCGTTCCCCTCTTTATGTCCCCTCTTCTCCTCAGCTGCCCCTTGAACTTCTTTGGGTCGGCCGCTATCTGGGGGTTGTTCTTCAGGCGCCGGTAGTGAAGCTCCCGGTAGAGGATTCTAACTATCTCCAGCATGCTACCACCTAAAGCGTCTCCCTGAGGGCCTGGACTATGCCCGCAACCTCATCCTGACTCTCCGTCAGCTTGAGAAAAACATCCTCAAGGCTCTCCTCGTGGGCGAACTCCTTGAGCTGCTCGACGGTGCCCTCCGCTATTATCTCACCGTTGTATATGACCCCAACGCGGTCGCATATCGTTTCAGCCAAGGCCAAGACGTGGGTCGAGAAGACCACGCTTTTCCCCTCTTCCTTGAACTGGAGTAGGAGTTCCCTCAGAATTCTCGCGCTCTTCGGATCGAGGCCGTTCATGGCCTCATCGAGGATGAGAATCTCCGGGTCGTGGAGCATCGCGCTTATGAGCGAAACCTTCTGCTTCGTACCGAAGCTGAGTGACCCTATCATCTCGCCGAGGTACTTCTCTATTCCAAAGGCCCGCACGAGGGCCTCAACTCTCTCCTGGAGCGCCTTGCGGGGGATCCCCCTCACACCGCCCACGAAGTTGAAGAACTCGATCGGCGTCAGACTCTCGTAGAGGATTGGGGTCTCCGGCACGTAGCCGGTTATCTCCCTAACACGCAGGGGGTCGGCCGAAGCATTAATTCCACTCACAAAGACTTTTCCTGAGGTGGGCCTCAGAATACCTGCCAGAATCTTCATCGTGGTGCTCTTCCCGCTCCCGTTTGGCCCGAGGAGGCCGTATATCTCGCCGTCATCCACGGTGAAGGTCACCCCCTTAACGGCCACCGTAGAGCCGAACCTCTTGACGAGGTCTTCAACCCCTATCATCATACCACCAGATGTAATAATCACGATGCTTGATAAAAAGCTTGCCCTGAAAGAAGAACAGTGAAGGGAGGAAGATTTGGGAACTGGGACAACGACGATGATCCAATGGGCGGTATCGGTCTAACCGCCCTCATGGACGATGACTGCTTCGACTGAGACGTCTCGCCAGAGGTTCCGACCAGGTAACCCCTCGCCAAGTGCGGGAAGGTTTACGGGCAATCATCTCCCACTCCTGTAAAGGAAGATGGCTGAGTCCCTCTAGTCTTTCCACTCAAGGTGCGCTCCCTTAACCTCCAGCACACCGGAATAACTGCACTCATCCCATCTCTTCTCAACCTCGTCAAAGATCACCCTGGCCCTGAAGAAGGGCGCGTCCCTTACGAAGGTCTCGAACTCCCCACCCTCACCGGCCACGTGAATTCTGTACTTCTCATGGAGTTCAACCAGTCCCTCCAGAGCCTTCTCATCAATCCTCCGCCCGAGCCAGCGCTCGTCGAGGCCGTATGCGGCGGTGCCAACCACCACGACATCGAAGATGTCTATGATCTCCCTCATGTAATCAACGGGGTTACGGTGCCAGGCAGGGGTAAAGCTCTCTATCCCAAGCTCTTTAGCAACCCCCTCAATCCTCTTCTTTTGATACTCGCTGGCCAGGGCTCCAGCAACGACACCCTCTATTTTTAACCCCTCAAGGACGGCCTTCATGTCCTCGACTTCCTTCTCCCTCTCGCCGCTCGTGAAGCCCTTGACGAGGGGAATCCCAACGGCTTTGGCCTGGAGTTCCGTGAGGTGAATGTTTGGCACGTGGTACATATAACTCTCGTCGCTCTCGCTCACCATACTGACAAGGTATCTCACCTTAAACCCCCTTCTCAGTGCCCAGTAGAGGGCATAGTTCGAGTCCTTTCCACCGGAATACAGCACCGCAACGCCCATCTCGCTCACCCGAAAGGTTTAAATTACTTGGAGTTAATTTAATTGTGCACTTAGGTTCTTCAGCGGACCCTCTGCAAGGAGCTTAAAAAGGTGATGCCAGTGATTCCGGAAACTGCAGTGATACTGGCGGCAGACCTTGGAACCAAGATGGGCGGAAAGCCCGTGGGACTGGTCAAAGTGGCGGGAAGGGAGATTCTGTACCGTACCATAACACTCCTTCGGAAAAACGGGATCAAACAATTCCTCCTAATCACGAACGAACGCTACGCACCGCTTTACAGGGAGTTCATCGAGAGACACGATTTTCCCGCGGAGGTGCTTATCAACTCCGAACCCGAGAAGGGCAACGGGCACTCACTGTTTCTTGCTGGAGGCCACGTTTCTGGGAGGTTCATCCTCGTCATGGGCAATCATGTCTACAGCGAGGCTTTCGTGGAGAGGACAGTTAAAGGGGAAGGCCTCATAGCGGACAGGAGGCCGAGATGGATAGAGATTGAGAAAGCCACAAAGGTTAAAGTGAAGGACGGAAGGGTCGAGCACCTTGGAAAGGAGCTTAAAGAATGGGACGCGGTTGATACGGGCTTTCTCATCCTCGATGAGAGGATTTTCGAGGCAATTAAAGATCTGGAGCGTGAGAGGAATGGCGACTACAACCTCAGGGAGGTTGTTGAGAGGGCCAAAGTTCCCGTTACCTTCGCTGACGGCCTCGGCTGGGCGGACGTGAACACGCCAAGGGACGTCGAGAAGATCAGGAAAATGCTCGTCAAAACCGCCGTGAAGGGAACCGGGGATGGATTCATCAGCAGGCACCTGAACAGGAAGATTTCGACCGAGATCAGCGCCCTGCTCGTCGAGAGGGTGACGCCCACTTTGATGACAGCGGTTACCTTCGCCCTTGGAATCGCCTCGGCCCTGCTAACCCTTGTGAGCCCCCCGCTGGCGGGAGTCCTCTACCAGCTCAGCTCAGTACTGGACGGCGTCGATGGGGAGATAGCCAGGGCTCAGCTGAGGACGAGCAGGCTCGGGGGCTACACAGACTCCATCCTCGATCGCTACGTTGACGGGAGCTTCCTCGCCCTGCTTGCTTATGTCTCCCTCAACGAGCCCGTCTGGTACCTTATCGCCATTTTAGCTCTCCTTGGCTCGATTATGGTCAGTTACTCGACGGAGCGATTTAAAGCTGCCTACGGGGGGGATGCTTACAACCATATCCCTGTCCTTAGGAAGCTCCCCGGGAAGAGGGATGAACGGGTCTTCCTAACAATGCTCTTTTTGTTCTGCCCATCTGGGGCCTCAATAAAGGCTCTCTTTGCTATACTCGCTCTGCTAACGAACCTCCGTGTTGTTCTCACGCTATATTTAGTTGCCAAAAAAGTTTCACAGCCGAAAACTATTTAAATGCTGTAAAATACCCTATACAACGGAGGAGGTGAAGTAAGTGGTGAAGGTTGTGATACTCGGACAGGGATACGTTGCGAGTATTTTCGCAAGCGGCCTAGAGAAAGTAAAGGCAGGCAAAATAAGACCCTACGGAATTCCCCTAGCCGATGAGCTACCGGTCAAAATCAAAGATATCCAAATAGTCGGTTCCTACGATGTTGACGTCACCAAAGTCGGCAGGGACCTCCATGAGGTTGTCAAGGCCTATGACCCGGAGGCCCCGGAAACTCTCAGGGGGATAACCGTAAGGAGGGGAATCCACCTGAAGAGCCTCAGGAACCTACCTATAGAGGCTACCGGCCTTGACGACGAGATGACCCTTAAAGAGGCCGTTGACCATCTCGTGGGCGAATGGAAAGAGCTCAAGCCGGACGTTTTCATTAACGTCTGCACCACTGAGGCCTTCGTCCCATTCAAAAGCAGAGAGGAGCTTGAGGAGGCCATTGAGGGAGATAAGAGAGACAGGCTCACGGCAACACAGGTCTACGTCTATGCGGCCGCCGAGTACGCGAAAGAAACTGGAGGGGCAGCCTTCGTCAACGCCATCCCGACCCTCATAGCCAACGACCCGGTCTACGTCGAACTCGCGAAGGAAAGCAAACTCGCGGTCTTCGGGGACGACGGAGCCACGGGTGCCACACCACTCACCGCCGATGTCCTCAGCCACTTCGCCCAGAGGAATCGCTACGTTCTCGACATCGCCCAGTTCAACATCGGGGGCAACAACGACTTCCTGGCACTCACCGACAAGGAGAGGAACAGGAGCAAGGAGTTCACCAAGAGCTCTATTGTTAGGGATCTGCTCGGCTACGATGCCCCTCACTATATCAAACCCACCGGCTTCCTTGAGCCCCTCGATGACAAGAAGTTCATAGCCATGCACATCGAGTACGTCAGCTTCAACGGCGCCCACGATGAGATAATTATCACCGGCCGGATAAACGACAGCCCCGCCCTTGCCGGTCTGCTCGTCGACCTCGTCAGGCTAGGGAAGATAGCTATTGAGAAGAAAGAGTTCGGTACAGTCTACGAGGTCAACGCCTTCTACATGAAGAACCCGGGACCGAAGGACATGCAGAACATCCCAAGGATCATTGCCCATGAGAAAATGAGGATGTGGGCCGGACTGGAGCCGAAGTGGCTCTGATGCCCTCTCTTTAATTCCCACTGTTGCACTAGACTTTTGAAGCCCCTTATTCGACTAGTGTTGACCTTCAGAAGATTAATACCAGCAGGGTAAGTACCCATTAAGGGCACCCAACAAGCTTTTAATCTCGTCGTTGTATTTTCTCTGGAGGGAAGCCGATGGGCTGGAAGAGGGGGGCTTATCCGGAGTTTACACTTGAAGATGCTGTTGCAACACTATTCCTCCTCAGAGAACCAACGGGTAGAAAAGCCATCTCCGAGGCACTCAATATTGGGGAGGGAAGCGTTAGAACACTTTTAAAGCGGTTAATCAATCTAGGACTGATACACTCCGCTCAGAGGGGTCATTCCCTTACGGAAAAAGGGCGGGCAGTCCTTCAAACGGTTTTGGAGAACTTCTCCAAGGTACACAGAGTACGCGCCGTCGAGGGCTACCCCACGTATGCTCTCGTGGTGAGAAACCCACCGGAGTTCAAGAGCATAGAGCTCCGTGATGAGGCCATAAGGTACTCCGCAAAGGGCGCCATGATACTAATCATAAAGAGGGGAAAGCCCGTGTTTCCGGAGGATGGGAGGCCCCTTGAGGAGACAGTACCCATCCTTGACAGGGATATCAAGAAGATCCATGAGCTTGAGGAAGGTCACCTGGTGGTCGTGACATGGGCAGAAAACCCCGGGGATGCCATGAAGAGCGCTTATCACGTCGCCATTGTGCTGAAGGCGAACACGTTGCCCGATGAACTTATGTCAATCGTGGGGTGAGGTGATGAAGAGGCTCGTCCTAGCGCTCGACGTGTACGAAAAGGAAACCGCCTTAAAGGTGGCAGGAGAAACGGCCAGGTACCTCTGGGCCATAAAAGTTAACTGGCCACTGATTCTGGGTTCTGGTCTGGGAGTGATAGGGGAGCTCAAGAGAGAAACCGGGCTCCCGATAATCGCTGATTTAAAGCTGGCGGATATTCCCAACACCAACAGGTTGATCGCAAGTAGAGTCTTCAGTGCCGGGGCCGATTACATCATCACCCACGGATTCGTTGGCAGGGACAGCGTGCGTGCAGTTATGGAACTCGGTGAGGTTATAATGGTCACCGAGATGAGCCATCCCGGAGCGAGGGAGTTCCTCCAGCCCTCAACGGACGGGTTGATCGAGATGGCCAACGAGCTGGAGCCCTTCGGTATCGTGGCCCCTGCAACAAGGCCAGAACGCGTTTCATACATAAGGAGAAAGCTCGATAAGAGCATCAAAATCCTCACACCAGGCGTTGGGGCTCAAGGCGGAAGTGTCCATAAGGTTCTAAGGGCCGGGGCCGATTATATCATCGTTGGGAGGAGCATTTACACAAGCGAGAGTCCAAGAGAGAGTGCCAGGAGGATCTATGAGGAGATAGGGGGGTCAGGGTAATGGAGCTCAAGGTCAAGCATCCGCTAAGCAAAAAGGAGATACGGGAGATAATCCGGGAGATAGGAGAAGTGTTTGGAGAAGACGCAGGTAAAAAGCTCCTGGAGAAAAGGGATCGGGTTGAACTGGGAGAGTTTGACAGAACCACTGACATCCTGCTCGTAAACGGCAAACCCACCTTCATAAAACGAAAAAATTTCATCTTCCCCCTGGTTATTGCACTCTACGGGCTCTCAAACACCGAAGATCTGAGAACTTGGAAGCGCAGGGTCGTGGTGGATGCTGGTGCGGTACCGTTCATCCTCAAGGGCGCCGACGTTATGGCCGCGGGCATAACCGATGCCGATGAGGGCATAAGGGAAGGGGATCTAGTCTTCGTGATCGAGGAGGAATACGGCAGACCCCTTGCAATAGGGATGGCCCTCATGGATGGTAAAGCGATGAAGGAAAAACCCAAAGGAAAGGCAGTTAAGGTAATACACCACGCAAAAGATAGGATATGGGAAGCAACCGTCGGACGGCGGTGAAACTGAATGATCAAGCCTGAGAAAAAAAAGGTTCGGGTTCTCGTAGGAGGTGTCTTCGATCTTCTCCATGTGGGGCACATTCATTTTCTAAAACAGGCCAGGGAACTCGGTGATGAGCTGGTCGTAATAGTCGCCAATGATGAAACGGTCAGGAAGAACAAGAGAAGGGAGCCTATAAACAGTGCAGAAGACCGGGCTGAGGTTTTAAGGGCGTTAAAATACGTTGATAGGGTTTACATAGGCGCCCCCGGGGGTATTGATTTCAAGCTTGTGAAAAAGATAGATCCCGATGTCGTTGCGGTGGGACCCGACCAGGCGTTCAACTGCGAAAGGTTGAAGGAAGATTTAAAAGAGCACGGAATAGAAGCAGAGGTCATAAGGATCCCATACCTCTACAAGGAGGATCGGGCAAAGACGAGTAAAATAATAAGAAGGATTGTGGAGATTTACTGTGAGTGACATACTTGATTTTAACGTCTTATTCCAGCGGACTGAGTGGAACGTCTTAATCAACTTAAACCTTTAGTTTTGATATATACTCCGCCAGGAACTCTGGGTCCTCCTTTCTAACGGCACTCATGAGCTCACTGAGCTTCTTCTCACCGAGGGCTCTCCTCAGATAGTAGTAGAGATTGACGGCATCCTCAACTATGATGCTCTGCCTCCTGCCTTCCTCCCCGTAAAGCTCGATGAGTTTTCTGTTCATGTCAAGTGTAACGTAGAGGGTTTTCTGTTTTTTCTTGGATTTAAGAGCACTGGGGGCCTTCTCCCCTGTTCTTGAACGGGATGGTCTGGTTAGCTCATTAACGGAACCATCAAACAGCTTGGGAATTCTATCCTTCGACAATGTTCACCACCTCTCCTGCCAGCTTCATAAATGCCCTTGCGGCCCTTCCATCGTTTTCAAACTCAAATATGCTCACGCCCTGTCCCTGTGCTTTTTCCAGGGCGATAGCCTTCGGTATCGTCGTCAGGATAGGGGCATCGGGGTACGCTCCTTTGAGCTCCTTCAGACGGGTCGTGGGGACCTTGGTCTGCCTTGTGAACTTGTTTGGAACGAGGCCCAGGAGCTTCAGGTTCTCGTTCGTCTCCTCACGGATCATGCGCATCAGGTTGAACATAAGCTGCATTCCGATGACACCAAAGTAACTGAGCTCAAGGGGTATGAGAACGTAATCCGATGCCGTTAGCGAGTTGACCAGGAAGATGCCCATGCTGGGTGGGTTGTCTATGAGAACGTAATCATAATCGGGCAGAATGGGAGTCAATGCTTTCTCCAGCCGCCGTTCGCGATTGTAGGCGTTTATTATCTCTATCTCCTTAACGGAGAGGTTCAGATGACTGGGTAGAAGATGAAGGCCGGCGCTGATCTCCACCACCGCATCGTCAATCTCACTCTCCCGTGTCATCAGGGTGCCAACGTTGTTAGTCTCGTAGTTCAAAACATCCATACCGATAAGGCCGAAGGTAAGGTTGAACTGAGGGTCGATGTCCACGAGAAGAACGCGCTTTCCCACTGAGGCCAGTGCATGACCGAGGTTCAGTGTCAGCGTGGTCTTTCCGACGCCCCCTTTCTGGTTTGCTACACTAATCACCACTGCCATAGAATCACCTGCTAAATTTAAAAGTAATGAAAATCAGGTAAGGTCAAGAAAATCTTCGAGTGCCCGCTTGGCATGAGGCGACATCTCTGCTTTCTTGCTGTTGACAATGCTGCTGAACAGTCTCTCAAATCCCTCATCAGTGCTCCTGAAAGGTTTAATTTCAGTGGGGGTTATTATATTATCCTTAAAACTGTCACCGACGCGAAGGGCCTGCTCACCGCCCAAGATGTTGGGGGACTTAACACCAGTCATTATAACCATCGCACGAACTACCTTGCCCATATCCTCGTCAATCCTCGCACCCCACTTTATCTCAGATTTTTCACCGAGCTTTTCGTAGACGATGTCCATGGCGGCACTGATCTCCCCAAGACTGACATCGGGACCAACCGTGAAGTGCACTAGGGCCTTGTCCCCGCTTCCATATTCGACCTCAAGCATCTTGTTCTCAAGGGCGTTTTTAACGGCATCGACCGCCCTGTTGCTGGAGTCACTCTCACCGATTCCTATGAGGGCCGCGCCACCATTGTGCATGATGCTGTAAACGTCGGCGAAGTCAATGTTTACCATCGACGGGAGTTTTATGGTCTCGGTTATCCCCTTGACCATCCGAGCGATTATCTCATCCGCAAAGCGGAAGGCGGCGTTTATAGGTAGCTTGGGAACGAGCTTGAGAAGTTTGTCATTCTCTATGATGATTACCGTGTCTGAGTAGTACATTAAAGCCTTTATTCCTGCCTTCGCTTTCTCAATCCTTATCCTACCCTCGTTCCTAAACGGATATGTTACAACACTAACAACGAGAGGCTCCCTAAAACGGCCGTTGTGCCTGGCGCGTTCTTTTATAACCTTTGCAATAATCGGGGCGGCACCCGTACCAGTACCATTACCCATACCCGCCGTTATAAACACTAGATCCACATCACCTATGGCCTCAGAGATCTCGTGAGCACTCGCCTCAGCGGCCCTGTAACCCACTTCAGGATCTCCTCCGGAGCCCTTTCCCTGGGTTATTTCCTTTCCGATGAGAAGCTTTTTATGGGCCTTAATCCTGGCGAGATGCTGAGCGTCAGTGTTCATAGCCATGAGCTCCGCTCCCTGGACCCCAAGTTCATAGAGCCTGGTTATGGTATTGTTTCCAGAACCCCCAATACCTACAATCGCTATTTTTATAAGGTCCGCAAGGTTCTCGTCCGGGAATCCCTCAATCTTCGCTTTTGGCTTCTCATCGCCCAGGTTCAGATCAATCCCTGCCTGTTCCAAGAGCTTAAACACCATCTTCCCAACCCCCTCTTTCATCCAAGTAGATTATTAGAGGACATGATTCCAGCACTTATTTAAGCAACTTAGTCCAGGGCTTATTTCAGCACATACTCAGGTGTTAAGCGTTCTTCAGTTTCCAGTTGGTAGAGCTCTTTCTTGAGGAGCTCACGAATAGCCTCCCGGATTATCTCGCTCCTATTAGGGTAAGCACCTTTCTTAACAAGCTGATCCATAGCGTTTATGAGCCCCTGTGGGAGCTGCACACTGATGATACGCATTTTGGTCATCGCTGCACCACCCAAGTCACTAAGCCGCTGAAATAGATAGTGCTTTAATTAGTTAAATACTTTGCGCTTGCTTAATATTATTGAGATATTATTAAAACAAAAAAATTTTTGATAATTTTTCTAGACATCAAAAACTATTTAAAGAACAACAAAAGGGAGAAAGGAAAGCGTTTTAACGGCACAAAACTCACCTTCCCAGGGGACATGTAATGGGAGAAGGTAAGAACAACGTATGCATTGTTAGAGTGTTAGTGGAGGACGTCGAGCCGATAATCCCGCAGCTGGGCGGGAGGATACAGATTGTTAGGGCTCCCTGCAACGAGGTTGTTATGTTTGCAGCTATTTTGACCCTGCGTTCCTTTGAGAGAGGGACAAACCATGCAAAGACCCTGGGCGGTGAGCTGCTCCTGCGCCTTACTGGAACACTTCAGATAAAGGATGCAATAAGAGAAGTCGGCATCAGCCAGGGGGATAACTACCTTGTGTTCTTCGGGAGCAGAGAAGAATGCACAGAGTTCATGAGGGGGTTCAACCTTAAGGAGCTACCCTCTATTGAATGTGCCAGGGATAAGATGAAAACTTTTTTTGAGAATGCAGCCCTTGTTGAAGTTTTATAGACAAAACCAAGTATACAGCGGTTTACCTACAGGATAGATTTATAAAATAGTGATCCAATTCTTGCGTGCTTAAGGGTGGTGTTCATGAGATATAAAAAGCGCAAGTATTTCATGGCTGGCAGGATAAACCTGCTCCAGCGCTCAAAAATTAGGGAACTCTTCGAAAAAGCCCGAAAGATGGAGAACGTCATCTCCCTGGGGATAGGAGAGCCCGACTTCGACACGCCAGAGGTTATAAAAGACGCCGCCAAACGGGCTCTGGATGAGGGTTACACCCACTACACTCCAAACGCAGGAATCCCGGAGTTCCGCGAAGCGATTGCTGAGTATTATAATGATTTTTATAAGGTCGACGTTCATCCGGATAACATAATAGTGACCGCCGGTGCATACGAGGGCACGTACCTGGCATTTCAGTCACTCCTTGAGGAAGGAGACGACGTCATAATTCCGGATCCAGCCTTCGTTTGCTACGTGGAAGACGCTAAAATCGCAGAGGCAGGAATAATTCGCATCCCCCTGCGGGAGGAGAATGGTTTCCGGGTTGACCCCGATGAGTTGGTTGAGATAATAACCAAGCGCACCCGGATGCTGGTGATAAACTACCCCAACAACCCCACAGGAGCCGTCATGAAGAAACAGGATGCAAAGGCCCTCGCTGACATTGCAGAGGACTACAACCTCTACATACTCAGTGATGAGCCCTACGAGCACTTCCTCTATGAGGGAGCCAAGCACTATCCCATGATCAAGTACGCCCCGGACAACACGATTCTGGCCAACAGTTTCTCAAAGACGTTCGCCATGACGGGCTGGAGGCTTGGTTTCACAATAGCCCCCGATCAGATCATCAAGGACATAATAAAGCTCCACGCGTACGTCATCGGAAACGTCACCTCCTTCATCCAGATAGCGGGAATAACCGCACTCAGGGACAACCGCAGCTGGACGGGACTTGAGGGGATGCGCAGAACATACTCCGAAAGAAGGAAGGTGGTCCTTAAACACCTCAGCAACATGCCACATGTAACGCCCTTCAAGCCCAAAGGCGCTTTCTACGTCTGGGCGAAGATTGATCCGGAACTTGATATGAGCAGTGAGGACTTTGCAAACTGGCTCCTTGAGAATGCCGGCGTCGTCGTTATCCCGGGTACGGCCTTCGGAAAACACGGCGAGGGCTGGATAAGAATAAGCTATGCAACCAAGAGAGATCAGCTCATAGAAGCCATGGACAGGATGAGAAGGGCCCTTTCGGAGATCTGACTTACTCAGTATCCTAGAGCGGTGTGAAGGGTTAAATCAGACAATAGGGAGGTGCTAACATGGGAAACAACAGATGGATAACCGTTATGTTGAACACGGTCCTCCTCGCGGCGGGATTCGGAACGATGCACATGCTGGAGAGGTTTAAAGATGCTGTAATAAGTCACTACGGAATCAGTAGCTCGGCACTCAGCTACCAGCAGGACGCTTATGTTGTTGGGCTCTTCGTTGCGTTCCTGCTTGGTGGAACGAACCTCTTTAAGGGCTCGTTCAAAAGGAGCGTTGCCCTTATAGTCAGTTTCGCCGCGGTTCCCCAGTTCATAATCCCGTTCGTCGGCAACTGGTGGGTGGTTGTCGCCCTGAGGTTCTTCCAGGGCTTCATCGTGGCCCTCATAGCGGTCTTCAGTAACCAGATAGCCAGACTCTTCCTTGCAGAGAGGCCTTTTGCCAAGGGTATAATACTATCAGGAATCTTCTGGGGCGGACTCTACGGGGTTCATCTCGCAGGCTGGCTTGCACCGAAAGGCTCGGGATGGGATGCTGTCCAGAGGACCTTCCTTATCTCCGCCGTTATCATGTACCTGATGCTTGCGGTGTGGTGGCTCCTCGTTGAGGACTTTGAGATACCTAGGAGTTCTTCAGGAAGGGGCAATGTAAGCGTCTGGAGGATGCCATTCACGTGGGTCTTCGGCTTCACGTTCTTCCCGGCCCTCTGGATAATATTCACGATCGGGTCTTTCACGGTGAAACACGCCCCCTTCAGCGGTGCTCAGATATCAACGCTCCTGACCTCTCTTGAGGTATCCCTGGGGATATGGTCTATAATCATGGGATACCTTGGATACCGTCTGTCTGTTAAGAACAGCAGCAACCGCGGCCTCTTCAAGGCTATAGTCACTGTTATGAGCATCTCGTATGCGGTAACGTTCCTTGGGCTACTCCTAGTTTGGAGAGGGTTCTCCTCAGGTGATTACGGCACACTCCTGCTAGGCCTGGCAGTAACCGGGATAGTACAGGGGACTGGACCAGCCTTCTGGACGACAGCGCCGGCTGCCTACCCCAGGGGTATCTACCCGGACGCCAGCTTTGCACTCGGCCTCATCTCAAACTCCGCCAATGCGGTGGCACCAAACATCATGTTCCTTCTGGTGGCTGGAGTGAGTACAGGAATGATGATATTCCTGACAGTTACCTTGGTCGGGATAGCGCTCCTGTTCACCGCATCTAGGATGAGGCTGCCCGTGGAGGAGCCCGGCAATGAGACCTAGATCCATTGTCGTTTTGTTCTTCCTTCTTCTCTCGATTTACTTTTTCAGTCTTGCCGTTCTAAGTTA
>JALVUT010000180.1 GCA_027035445.1 Thermococcus sp. | reverse complement strand
CTCTTCGGCCAGATAACCAATGGGAAGGGCAGGTTGCTGCCCCTTGAGAAGGTAATCTACGATACCCAGGGGCTCGAGGGAACCTACAGGTTCACGGTTAAGATAACCGCACCCTCCTACGTTAAGGTCAACTTCGACAAGTTTGAGGTCGCCATGGTTGGCAGAACCTACGGCCTCCTTGGAACCGACCAGTACGGAAGGCCGATAGCCGTTGGGCTCCTCTGGGGCATCAGGATTGCTATGGCAATTGGTCTTTCGGTTGCAGTAAGCACCGTCCTCATAGGGATCCTGGTTGGGGTCACGAGCGCCTACCTCGGAGGATGGGCGGACGAGTTCATACAGAGGATAGTCGAGTTCATGATGACCCTTCCAGTTCTTCCGATGCTCATCCTGCTCTCGCTGTACTTTGGGGGCAGAATCTCCCTGAACCAGCTCGTCGGGATCCTTGTACTCTTCGGATGGATGGGAACCGCGAAGGTCGCCAGGAGCATGGCACTTCAGATTAAGGAGCAGACCTACATAGAGGCTGCAAGGGCCCTAGGTGCTGGAACCGGAAGGGCGGTGTTCAAACACATCGTTCCACAGCTCCTTCCGTACGCCTTTGCCAACATCGCCCTCAGCGTTCCCGGTGCAATACTTGGTGCCGCCGGGTTGAGCTTCCTCGGGCTGACCAATCCAAACCTGATCACCTGGGGGCAGATGCTTAACAACGCCAACATGAACGGTGCAACTATCAACGGTTACTGGTGGCAGGTGATTCCACCCGGACTTGCAATAGCGATCGTCGGTCTGATATTCGTCCTGATAGGTGTCTCGCTGGACACCGTACTCAACCCGAGGCTCAAGCGCGCGTGAGGTGATTTGAATGACCAAGACCGTCCTAGACGTTAGAAACCTCAAGATGTATTACTTCACCAACAAGGGCGTCGTTAAAGCCGTTGACGACATCACCTTTGACCTTAGGAAGGGGGAGGTGCTTGGACTTGCCGGCGAGAGTGGATGCGGCAAGTCCTCCCTCGGATTTACCCTGATGGGCATGCCGACTACGCCGGGTAAAATAGTGGACGGCAGCATTAAGATTGACGGCAGGGAAACGGTTGGCCTTCCCGAAGATGTCCTCAGAAAGGACATTCGCTGGGAGAGAATCTCGATGATATTCCAGGGTGCTATGAACGCTCTCAATCCCGTTTACACCGTCGGCTACCAGATGACGGAGCCTCTCATCTACCACAAGGGCATGACACAGGAAGAGGCGCTTGATAGGGCTCAGAAGTACCTTGAACTAGTCGGCCTCGACCCCGAGGTGGTCTACCGTTACCCACACGAGCTGAGCGGTGGTATGAAGCAGCGTGTCATCATAGCCATGGCACTCCTCATGGAGCCCAGTGTCGTCATAGCGGACGAGCCAACAACCGCCCTGGACGTTGTGGTTCAGGCCCAGATCATTAACCTGATGAAGCGGCTCAAGAAGGAGCTCGGTCTCTCGATGATATTCATCACCCACGATCTCAGTATCCTGGCCGAGATAAGCGACCGGGTTGCAATAATGTACGCCGGAAAGCTTGTGGAGATAGGCGACAGCGAGAAGATCTACTACGAGCCAGCCCATCCATACACCCAGAAACTGCTCGCGGCAATCCCGAGGCTTCATGAGGACGTTGAGCGGCTTGAATTCATCCCGGGACAGCCCCCCAACCTCATCAGCCCTCCGAAGGGGTGCCGCTTCCACCTTAGATGCCCGTACGCGATGCAGATCTGCAAGGAGCAGGAACCCGAGCTTAAGGAGATTGACAGGGATCACTACGCTGCATGCTGGCTGTTGTGAGGTGTGAACGATGGCGGAACCCATACTTAAAGTTGAAAATCTCAAGAAATACTTCCCACTCAAGAGAGGTTTACTCGCGAGCCTCCGCAACGAGCCGCAACATTTTGTCCATGCCGTCGATGGAATAAACTTTGAAATCCAGAAACAGCAGGTATTTGCCCTGGTTGGCGAGAGCGGTTGTGGTAAGTCCACCACGGGAAGGCTGATAGTCAAACTCCTCGAACCAACTGACGGTAGAATATACCTCGAAGGTCAGGACGTCACAGAGGTCAGAACCAAAGAGGAGTTGCTGGCCTACAGAAGGAAGGTTCAGATAATATTCCAGGATCCGTTTGCATCACTCAATCCACGCTTCAGGATCTTTGATGTCCTTGAAGAACCGCTCCTCATACACGGCATCGGCGAGACCAGGGCAGAACGCGAGGAGCTCATATACAAGGCCCTTGAGATGGTCAAGGTAACCCCACCTGAGGATTACGTCAGCAGGTTCCCCCACATGCTCTCAGGTGGTCAGAGGCAGCGTGTAGCCATAGCAAGGGCTCTGATACTCAATCCGACGTTCATCGTTGCCGATGAGCCGGTCTCAATGCTCGATGTATCGATCCGTGCTGAAATCC
>JALVUT010000179.1 GCA_027035445.1 Thermococcus sp. | reverse complement strand
GACCCACAAGCGGTGAAATAAAGGTGTTTGGGGAGAAACCCTGGAACAATGGAAAACTCAAGTCCAGGTTTGGTGTAGCTTACGATCCCCCCGCGTTCCCTCAGTTTGTAACCGGTAGGGAGTGGCTGAGGCTCTTTGCGGAAAGCAGGGGATTTGGAGAAGAAGCCATTGATGAGGCAGCCGAACTCTTTGACACCAATGCCTTCCTAGACAAGAGGATAAGTGGATACTCCTCTGGGATGCTAAAAAAGATCTCCCTGGTTCAAGCTTTTGTTGGAAATCCCGAGCTGATATTTCTCGACGAACCCCTGGCAAACGTGGACTTCGACAGCATGGAGAAAATCATCGAGATAATCGAGGAAATGCGGGGAAAGACGAACTTCGTGATCCCAAGCCACATCTGGGAGCCCCTGATACCGATAGTGGACTGGGTACTCGTAATAGGGAACGGGAAACTCGTCCTGACCGGGAAAGCGGAGGAGGTCCAAAAAGACGTTGAGAGGCTGTTTAAGCCGCACATACGGCGTTTGAAAGTGGAGGGGGCCCAGAAGAACCCCACTCCTGGACAGGAGGGTCGGCAAACTCCTGCCATCAGTTAAGTCTCTGGGGTTCATGTTTATTAATTTTTCTCTTATGCTGGGTTGATTATAATGAATCCCATCCACGCCCTTCATCCAAATTCCAGAGCGGTCTTGAAGCCAGTGCTCTGACTCCGCTTCTTAACCGGGAAAAGCTTTATAACTGCCCCCCTTAAGTGAGGTTGACAAGCTCATTAAGAGATAGTGGGTGGTGTAAATGGGAAGAAGGGAAGAGATGCTTGCGAAGATTAAGGATCTCATGAACCAGCCGGAGCAGATAAGGAACATGGGTATTGCCGCTCATATTGACCACGGTAAGACAACCCTGAGCGACAACCTGCTCGCCGGTGCTGGCATGATTAGCGAGGAGCTCGCCGGGAAGCAGCTCGTCCTCGATTTCGACGAGCAGGAGCAGGCGAGAGGGATAACCATCAATTCAGCCAACGTTTCGATGGTTCACGAGTATGAAGGCAGGAACTACCTCATAAACCTCATAGACACCCCGGGTCACGTTGACTTCGGTGGTGATGTTACCAGGGCCATGAGAGCCATTGACGGTGCGATTATAGTTGTCGACGCCGTTGAGGGCGTTATGCCCCAGACCGAGACGGTTCTCAGACAGGCCCTCAGGGAGTACGTCAAGCCCGTCCTCTTTATCAACAAGGTCGACAGGCTAATCAAGGAGCTCAAGCTCGGCCCGAACGATATCCTTCAGAGGTTCGCCAGGGTCATCACTGACATCAACAGGCTCATCAGGAAGTACGCCCCTGAGGAGTTCAGGGGCAAGTGGATGGTCAGGGTCGAGGACGGTAGTGTTGCCTTCGGTTCGGCCTACTATAACTGGGCACTCAGCGTCCCCTACATGAAGAAGACCGGTGTTTCCTTTAAGGACATCGTTGAGCTAACCAACAGTGGCGACATTAAGACCCTCAGAAAGAAGGCGCCGTTGCATGTTGTCGTCCTCGATATGGTCGTCAAGCACCTCCCGAACCCCCTTGAGGCCCAGAGGTACAGGATTCCACACCTCTGGAGGGGCGATGTTGAGAGCGAGATCGGCCAAGCCATGACGGGGTGTGATCCGAGGGGCAGAATGGTAATGATCGTCACCAAGATCATTCTGGATAAACACGCCGGTGAGGTTGCCACCGGCCGTGTATGGAGCGGTACCGTCAAGACTGGTCAGGAAGTGTTCCTCATCAACGCTAAGAGGAAGGGCCGTGTTCAGCAGGTCGGTATCTACATGGGTCCCGAGAGGGTAAACATGGAGGCCGTCCCTGCCGGCAACATCGTCGCGGTTACCGGCCTCCGCGATGCAATGGCAGGGGAGACCGTCTCAGTTGAGAAGATAGAACCGTTCGAAGCCCTTCACTATGCGAGCGAGCCGGTTGTTACCGTCGCCATCGAGGCCAAGAACGTTAAGGATCTCCCAAAGCTTATCGAGGCTCTGCGTCAGCTGGCCAAGGAGGACCCGACCCTTCACGTCAAGATCGACGAGGAGACCGGCCAGCACCTACTCAGCGGTATGGGTGAGCTCCACCTTGAGGTCAAGCTCGTCAAGCTCAGGGAGGACTGGAAGCTGGACGTTGACGTCAGTCCACCGATAGTCGTCTATCGGGAGAGTATAGCCAGTATGAGTCAGATAGTCGAGGGGAAGAGCCCAAACAAGCACAACAGGTTCTACATAACCGTTGAACCAATACCGGACAGAATCTACGAAGCGATCCATGAGGGAGAGATCCCTGAAGGCAGGCCCAAGGACACGAAGGCCGTCGCCAAGAAGCTCGCCGAGCTGGGCATGGACTATGAGGTCGCCAAGGGTATCGTTGACATCTATCAGGGCAACATGTTCCTCGACAACACCAAGGGCCTTCAGTACCTCAACGAGGTCATGGATCTCCTCATCGACGGTTTTCACATGGCCATGGACGAGGGTCCGCTCGCCAGGGAGCCCGTCATGAAGGTCATGGTTCGCCTGCACGATGCAAAAATCCACGAGGACAACGTGCACCGGGGCCCGGCCCAGATCTATCCCGCCATTAGAACCGCGATTCACTGCGCCATGATGAGGGCCAACCCGGTCCTTTATGAGCCCTACCAGAAGGTCATCATCAACGTGCCCTACGAATACATGGGGCCCGTCAGCAGGGAGGTCAACCAGAGGCGTGGCCAGCTCATAGACATGCGCCAGGAAGGGGAGATAATGATCATCATCGGAGAGGCTCCGGTTGCCGAGATGTTCGGGTTCGCCGGTGCGATACGCGGAGCAACCAGCGGAAGGGCCCTCTGGACGACCGAACACGCGGGCTTCAAGCGCGTCCCGGGAGATCTGGCTATCAACGTCATCAGACAGATCAGACAGAGGAAGGGGCTCAATCCAAACCCACCAGCGGAGAAGGATATCTGCCCGCAGCAGTGAGGTTTCTCACCTCCTACTTTTCCCTTCTACCCCATCTGGCCATTCTCATTGAGCTTCTGTAAAAGGGTGATTGAAGGGAGTGAACTCCCGTAGTTAAGTTTTTAAACCTGCCCCTCAACTTAGCCCGGGACTCATGAGGTTCCCCCTGAAATGGCGGGTTGCCCGCCGGAGGGAGCCGAAGTTCGAAAGATTTAAAAAGCCATCCTAGTCAATCGGACTAGATTAAAGTTTGGAGGTGTTTGGAAATGGCAAAGGAGAAGCCACACATCAACATAGTCTTTATCGGCCACGTTGACCACGGTAAGAGTACCACCGTCGGGAGGCTCCTGTTCGACAGCAAGAACATCCCGGAGAACATCATCCAGAGGTTCGAGCAGATGGGTGAGAAGGGCAAGTCCTTCAAGTTCGCTTGGGTCATGGACAGGCTCAAGGAAGAGAGGGAGAGGGGCATCACCATCGACGTCGCCCACACCAAGTTCGAGACCCCGCACAGGTACATCACCATCATCGACGCTCCGGGCCACAGGGACTTCGTTAAGAACATGATCACCGGTGCCAGCCAGGCCGACGCAGCAGTCCTCGTCGTCGCCGTTACCGATGGCGTTATGCCACAGACCAAGGAGCATGCATTCCTTGCGAGAACTCTCGGTATCAACTACATGATCGTTGCCATCAACAAGATGGACATGGTCAACTACGACGAGAAGAAGTTCAAGGCCGTCGCCGACCAGGTCAAGAAGCTCCTTCAGATGCTCGGCTACAAGAACGTCCAGATCATCCCGACCAGCGCTTGGGAGGGCGACAACGTCGTCAGCAAGAGCGACAAGATGCCTTGGTACAGCGGCCCGACCCTCATTGAAGCCCTCGATGGAATACCTGAACCACCGAAACCGACCGACAAGCCGCTCCGCATCCCGATCCAGGACGTCTACTCCATCAAGGGCGTTGGTACTGTCCCGGTCGGCCGTGTCGAGACCGGTGTTCTCAAGGTAGGTGACGTTGTCATCTTCGAGCCGGCCAGCACGATCTTCCACAAGGCCATCCAGGGTGAGGTCAAGAGCATAGAGATGCACCACGAGGGCATGCAGGAAGCCTATCCGGGTGACAACATCGGGTTCAACGTCCGTGGCGTTGGTAAGAACGACATAAAGCGCGGTGACGTTGCCGGACACCCCAGCACGGCCCCAACGGTCGTCAGGCCAAAGGACACTTTCAAGGCTCAGATCATTGTCCTCAACCACCCGACTGCAATAACCGTCGGCTACACTCCGGTTCTCCACGCCCACACCCTCCAGGTAGCGGTAAGGTTCGAGCAGCTCCTCGCCAAGCTTGACCCGAGGACCGGTAACGTTGTGGAGCAGAACCCGCAGTTCCTCAAGACCGGCGACTCGGCCATTGTCGTCCTCAGGCCGACCAAGCCGATGGTCATTGAGCCGGTCAAGGAGATACCGCAGATGGGTCGCTTTGCCATCCGTGACATGGGGCAGACCGTTGCCGCTGGCATGGTCATGTCCATTCAGAAGGCCGAGTGATGTCTCCGGCCTTTTCTTTAATTCCTGACTTTTAGGAGGGACGAAAATGCAGAAGGCAAGGATTAAACTGGCGAGTACTAACATCAAGGCTCTGAACGATGTCACCGATCAGATTAGGCAGATCGCCGAGAGAACCGGTGTCAGAATGAGTGGCCCGATACCGCTCCCGACCAAGAGGATCAGGATCACCACCAGAAAGAGTCCCGATGGGGAGGGTACCGCCACTTTTGACAAGTTTGAGCTCCGTGTTCACAAAAGGCTAGTTGACATCGAGGCCGATGAGAGGGCCATGCGCCAGATCATGCGCATCCGCGTTCCGGAAGATGTCACCATCGAGATCGAGCTCATCTCCTGACTCCTCTCATTTATGTGCCGGGGTAGCCTAGCTTGGGAAGGCGCTGGCCTGGAGAGCCAGTGGGCGTCTGCCCACCAGGGTTCAAATCCCTGCCCCGGCGCCACACAGCAAACTTTTTTGGAGAAAAGTTTGATCAAAGTTTGTAGCTCCTTTTGAAGTGCATTCATAAGGAGTTTCTACCTAAACCCAGTCATTTTGAACGGGAACTCCGTTAAGGATCTCATTTTAAAAGGGTTTACACTAAAAAAGACGCCCGAAGGGGCGTCGAAGAAAAGTAAACCCCCATTATTAGGTACCCTGAAGATAGTTCCCCTTTAAAGGGTTGTTTTAGAAGTTAAACCTCTCGAGGTCACTTTTTTAAGAGAGCTACAAACCTTTGGTGAAACTTTTTCAAAAGCTTCAGCGTTGGCGGAAAGAGCGTGTGCTTTTTCTGAGAATGCTAACCTTTTGAAGGGGGTTTGCCAGCAAAATTGCCGTTTCTCAGTGTTTGCCTTCCTTAAGGTGTCCTTCGAATGCCAGAATGAGAGAAAACCGTGTGGAGAGTTTTTAAACTTAGCTTTAATCTGCACTAGAATCCCCTACCTTGATAGCATTTCCCCCAAGGTCTCTAAGGTTAATCTCCTTATAGAGTTCCGTCAGAGCCACAGAGTATCTTATCATGCTTCTTAGGGCTCTGGCTACTGGATTATCCAGGATCACTTCCAAGAGACCAAGGATAAAGTCTTTTACAGACTTTAAGAATTCGATAACACTATTAACCAAGTTCTTTATCCATTCTTTAATTTCTCTCCTAAAACTATACAGGATCGCTCCAAGGGGCACTAGGAGAATCAATGCTTGAGTTTCAGATAGATTCTGAATGCCCTCTCCAATCCATGCGATAATGCTCTTTACACCATTCCAGATATCTTTCAATATTCCTAGAATTGTACTGACTATGGCTAGAATAATCTTAATTAGGAAATCCAAGATGGTATGTCCCCCCGTGGAGAAAACAACAAAAGAAATCGACCCCTTCCGAAGAATGGCTTCAACGCATTTTAATGGTCCCATGTTTTTCCAGGTTCTGACTGTGGTCTCGGTTATGTCCTTGTCCGATGAAATAATGGCGTGAGCATTTATGGAGAAATATAACCAGACGTAGTCTACATCGTTTGGATCCCGCTCACCTACTAACTCTTTAGCCTTTTTATATTCCTTATACCCCTCCGGTACTTTAAATGTGATGTGCTCTAGAATCTCTTTAATGGCATTTCTAAGGTCTTCAACGGGGATTTTCTTCTTCTTTGCGATTTTCTTTAGTTTTCTTTCATCTTGCAACGTTTCTTTAATGATTGAGGGAGGAGCGTATAACTTAACAAACGGTGTTTTAGACAGTTCGATAATGAGAGGCATTCTGCCATCTCGCATGTAATTAATTGCTTCGGATATTACTTGATTTGCATCAACAACGATGGAAAGTTCCAAGTTGCCCTTAATCCCCGTGATATCCATAAGAATGCGCTCTGCGAATTGTTTGATAATTTCCAACATGCTTGGAGGCAGGTCTACTAGGAACTCGTCAAATATTGGCTTCAATTCGGGATCCTCATAGATGTTTTGAACAGAGATGCTTTCCACTATCGGAATTGGACGGTGATTATTCATGTCACCCACCTCAATACCTCCCACTCCCTCAAATACCCCTCGGTCTTCTTATCGATCTTCATCATTTCCTCATTGATTTTCCTCAGCTCTTCCCACTCGGCCTTAACGTCGATCTCCTCATCTGGAAGACGTATAGTATCACGTCGAGGTTGTGATCGTTCTCTTTTATCTCGTCCAGCTCAACTACTCCCATAAAATCGTCAGTATCCTCAAACTTTTCGAAGGAATTAACGATTTTTCTGATGTGCTCCTCGCCGAGGTAGTTGAGCTGTATCTCCATGATTTACACCAAAGAAAGGATACTCCATTGGGTTCTTATATTTAACTTCCATGTGAAAAATGGAGACACAAAAAAGAAAGGTATAACTCAGATTCCAGCCCCGATGTCCTCCGCGATGTCCGGGAGGTCCAAAGCTATTAGCTTGACCTTGGTCGGGATTCCGTCCCTGCTCCAGCCGCGGGCCTGGTAGTACTCATCCAGCATCCTGTCGAGCTCCCACGGTGGAACGTGAAGACCCTTGCTGACTCCCTCCGGAATCGGCTCCCACATGACCCTGTACGGCAGGGTGTCGTCCTTCCTGCTGAAGCCCTCGCGGACGTTGAAGGCCCTGGCGACGTTCATTATCCTCTCGCCGATGGTTATCACTTCAGCGTCGCCCATGTGCATCCCGGTGACCGCTTCGATGAGCTCCGGGAAGCCCTCAAGGAAGTACATGTGCCTTGAGAACTTGCACGTGCCGGTGGCGTCGTAGACGGCCATGAGGTTCTCGTGAAACGCTATTTCGAACCCCTTGTTCTCGCCCTTCGTCCTGTCGATGTTGTCGAACTTCCACCACTTGCCAACCAGTTCGGTCCCGTAGGCACCTGCTGTGAGGTGATCGGCACCACGGATGCTGACGGCGAAGGCAAGCGCCATCCCTTTGATCCCGCGGACGTCGTAGGCGGGGGGCTCCATTCCCTTGACGTGTATCGCGAACTTCCAGCTCTCTTTGCCTAAGCGTTCGCTGGCCCTCTTGACCCCGTCGGCTAAGAGCTTCCCAAGGTTGCCCTCACGATAGGCCATCTTCCTGAGCGCCTCAACTGCCGCCTCACCGTTGCCAAACGTAAGCTCTATGCCATCGGCCTCTTCGTTGGTGAGAAGACCTCGCTCGTAGGCCTCCATTGCCCAGGCTATAGTAACGCCGGCCGAAATCGTGTCGAGGCCGAGCTGGTCGGCGAGGTAGTTGAGGTAGGCCACTGTCTCGAAGTCGTCCAGCTCGAGGACGCCGCCGAAGGAGTAGAGGGTCTCGTACTCCGGGCCGTCTACCTCAAAGGCTCCCCACTTCTTGCTTTCCACGTGAACGTACTGACTGCACGGCTTGTTGCACATCGGACATGGCCTCCTCCCGGCGCGGTACTTCGGTGCCCAGAAGTAGGGGTCTATTCCAATGTGCTCCCTCCCCTCTTCCTTGGCCTTCTCGTAGGCCTTCTTGAAGAAGCCCATCTGCCAGTTCCTGGTCGGGAAAGTTCCGCGCTCGCGGTTCATCCAGTCAAGGAACTCGCCACTTCCATACCCCATATCCGCCTTGGTGGCCGGGTGGTCTTTGAATGTTAGGGCCCACTTCTTAATGAGCTCGCGGAGCTTTCCTGGGTCGGCTATCTGAACCCTCTTACTTCCCTTGATGAGTATGCCCTTGAGCTTCTTGCTTCCAAGGACTGCACCGGGACCTCCGCGAGCGGCCTGCCTGTCATCAGTTTCGATTATCGATATCAGGCTGAGTCTCTCACCTGCAGGGCCTATGAATGCTGTGGCATAACCCGGGTATTCCTCCTTTGCCCTGCTCTTGGCTTCCCCTGTGGTAAGGCCCCAGTAGGCATCGGCAGGGACGAACTTCACGTTATCGTCCTCAATGACAAGCAGAAGGGGCTCCTTGCTCCTGCCCTCTATGATGAGCATATCATAGCCGGCCCTCTTAAGCTGGACACCAAGTTCGGCGCCGGCCATTGAGCGCCCATAGCCACCGGTGAGTGGGCTTTTGAAGCTGAAGGCCGTCTTCGAACCGGTTCCTATGCCGGTGTCAACGAAGAGGCCGGGGGCTATTATCATCTTGTTCTCCGGGCCGAGAGGGTCTACCCCGGCAGGAACCTCATCATAGAGAAGCCTTGTCCCAAAGCCAACACCACCGAGATACTTCCTAGGGAATTCCTCCGGGAGGGGCTCAACTTTTGCCTCCCCGGCCGTGAGGTTGACCCTTAGAATCCTCCCCCAGTAACCGCCTTTCGCCTCCATATCAGAATCACCTCGAAAGATTTTCGGGCCGGAGGATATAAGGTCTTCGCAAAAGGAAGCGTTTTACCTTATAATGCTGTTAAGCCAACTCATTAACATGCACGGGCAGGTTTATTTGGCGGTAGGGCAATGGCATGATAGAGGTCTGCATGGAAAATTGGAATACGCATTCGGCAGGGGGATAGAGATGAAAATAGCAGAAATAGAAGGGCTCAGCCTTGAAATCCCAAGGGATTTATGGTTCAGCTTCTTCAATACGCCGTATGCAGGCCACAGGCTGGGGACTGCGGTCGACGTGTATTTCCCGGGCAGGGCGCTCTTTCCCTTTGAGGAGGGCAGGGTCATGGAAATAAGGAAGGTCAGAACCCCGAGGTATGTGCCCGTCAGGGAAGATTATCTCCTCATAATCAAGGTCGGTGACTTCTGCCTCAAACTCCTCCATGTTATGCCGGCTGTGAAAATCGGAGAAAAACTGAGTCTTTATGATGAGATTGGTTCCCTGATTGTCTCTGGATTCTTCAGGCCGTGGAGCGACATGCATGCACATTTTGAGCTCAGAAACTGCACCGACAGATATAGGGCGAGAGGAGGGCTTCTGATACATCCCAGAATTCTGAAGCTTGTTCCTGTGGCGAAGGGGAGTGAGTTTGAAGTCGTTGAAAAAAGCACCCATTATGAGTGGCTTGAACCCCTTAAACGGAAAGGAAAAAGCCTGACGCCTCTTTCCTTTGGAGATGCTCCAATTGAAGGGGGCATTCCGCATTATCACTACGGAGCCCTTTTTGGCCCTGCTGATGAGATTGAGATTTTTGGTGTAAGAACTGCCGTCAGTGAGAGGCTTCCAAACGGTGTGGGTCTGTTCAGAACAGAGTTCCGGATTTTAGTAAACGGATTGGAAGTCAGGGGGATTGGTGCCTACTGCAATCAGCCGAGAATAAAGCTTATCGGGAGTCCTTTCGATGTGGGCGACGTGGTGGAGGTGAGGGGCTTCATACCTTAAACACCTTGACATCGACCACGACGTGCCACACCCCGGGAGAATAGCGCTTTATCACCAGCTCGTTGAGCTTCTCCGCCTCATAGCCGTGCTCTCTCGCTATTCTCCGGAAGGTCTGGAACGGCTCCCCGGGCATCAGCCTTTCCGGAACGGTGTTGTGGTAGTGGATTATCGCCCCGTCTTTCGCTATCTGGAGGGCCTTCGGGATGAACTCGTGGGTTCTTATCACATACCCCATGAGGATTCTGTCGGCTATTCCCTCTCCCGGAAATTCACGGTTGTCGATGTTGTATGCCGTCATTCTGTCCTGCACCCCATTGAGCTCGATGTTTTCGACGAGGAACTTGAATGCATACGGGTTCTTTTCAATCGCAATCACCCTTGCCCCGCAGTGCTTTGCTATCGGTAGGGATAGATGGCCGATTCCGGCAAACATGTCGACAACAAGCTCATCCGGTCTGGCTATTCCAGCCATCCTGATTCTCTCCTTGACATTGGCGGGGGAGAACATTATCCTAGCAGCATCGAGTTTGTAGAGAATGCCGTTCTCCCTGTGAACCGTCACCGTATCATCGCCATAGAGGACCTCGTAGTGGGGCTCCCTCAGCTCCCCCAGAATGCGGCCCTTTCTCAGCACGGTTTTAACCTCAAGAACCTGTGCATAAACCTCTGCAATCTCACGTTTGTAGGGCAGGAGCTCTTCCCTGAGAGGGAGTATAAGAACGTCGCCGACCTGAACCCAGTGCTTGGGGAGCTTTGAGATGAGCCCACTGGGGAGTTCTTTGGAGAGTATTTGTCTTATACGGGGTTTTATGAGCTGGGTCTTCTTTGCCCCTTCCATCACAGTTTTCTGATGGGGA
>JALVUT010000178.1 GCA_027035445.1 Thermococcus sp. | reverse complement strand
GAGAACGAGTTCAGCATGAAGGCGGAGGGTGAGACCAATGAGGTTGAGATAAAACTCACCCTCGAAGACGAGGGGCTCCTTGACCTCGAAGTGCAGGAGGAAACCAAGAGCGCCTATGGTATCAGCTACCTGGCGGACATGCTCAAGGGCATCGGTAAGGCCGATGAGGTGATAATCCAGTTCGGCAACGAGATGCCCCTCCAGATGGACTACCCGATAAGGGACGAGGGCAGGTTGACTTTCCTCCTCGCACCGCGCGTGGAGGACTGACTTTTATTCTTCCCTCCTGGGCGGTGGTTGGATGGACGTCATCAAGCTCAGGGAACTCCTTGAGGAGGAGCTGTCCTCGCAGGACCTAATATCCTTGGACGACGACTTTTACTCGGAGTATGACAGCCTGATAAAGGCGCTAAAGCTCAGCGCAGAGAACTCACACGAACGCGGTGATGACATCGAAGAGCACCTGTATACCGCCCAGCTCAACATAGCCGAGCGCCTGCTAAGGGACATCATAAGGGTTAGGCTGCACAAAATAGTTGACCTCGCCATTGAGGGTTTACCGTACTCCATGACAGCCGAGGAGAGGAAGATATTCACGATTCTGCGGGCGTTCATCGAGCGTGAGGAGCTTCCTACGGGGCTTTCCGAGGGGGAGACAAAATCGGCGGCTGTGAAAAAAACCGAGGAGCCTCCAAAGAGGGGCGTCCACGAGGCGTACATACTTAAGGTGGACGTGCCCCGGGTTGTGGATCCTGAACTCAAGGAGTACGGCCCCTTCAGGGCCGGCGACCTTGTTGTCCTGCCCCGCAGAATAGCCGAGGTTCTCATGGAACGGGATGCTGCCGAGAGGATCAGGATATCTCCGTAGCTCGGGCGATAGGCTTTTTAACCTCCATCCCTACGTATTCAGATGCGCGCGGAACCCCTACCAGAGAAGGCCCTGAGAGTAGGGGACTCTCTTATCATAGCGGACCTCCACATAGGCTTTGAGGAGGCCATGCTCAGAGAGGGCAGCTACGTCCCAAAACTCCTGGGTGAGGTCACATCCTCCCTCCAGCGCCTCCTTGAGCGTGAGAGACCGAAAAGGCTCGTAATCGATGGAGATCTAAAACATTCCTTCATCCCGTTCCGGAGGGAGATGAAAGAGCTGAGGGGATTCTTAGGGGAAATAGAGGGTTATACGGACGAGCTTATCCTTATACGGGGTAACCACGACGTCGGCATCTCCTGGATAAAGGGGATGGGTGTTGAGGTTCTTGACTCCCTTGAGGTTGGGGGGTGGAAGCTCGTACACGGGCACAGGCTTGAGGAGGGGGAGAGGTTCATAATCGGCCACGAACACCCTGCAGTGAGGTTGAGGGATGAGGTTGGTGCTTCGATAAAGGTTCCCGCGTTCCTGAAAGGGGAGAACCTGATAGTTCTGCCCGCATTCAGCCCCTGGGCTTACGGGAACGACGTGACGAGGGAGATTGTATCCCCTTTCCTGAGGATGTTTGACACATCCCGGATGAGGGTTCTGGTTCCGGTTGAGGGTGAGCTGCTGGACTTCGGCCGGCTCGGGGAGCTCTTAAATGCCCTCCGGAGGCTTAGTGCAGTTTGAAATTCAAAACCAAAAAGTTTTTAATTCGGCCCAACTGATGGGCGAACATGGTACGCTGGGCCGAGAGGGAGTACACGGATGACGAGATCCTCCGGATCCTTGAGGAACCTGTCCGGGAATGGTTCAGGCGAAGCTTCGAAACGTTCACCCCACCCCAGCGCTACGCCATTGTGGAGATCCATAAGGGTGAGAACGTCCTGATATCCTCACCAACCGGATCAGGGAAAACCCTCTCCGCGTTTCTGGCTGCTATAAACGAGCTCATTCTTCTGGGAAAGGAAGGGAAGCTTGAGGATAGGATATACGTGCTCTACGTATCACCCCTGAGGGCCCTTAATAATGACATAAGGCGGAACCTGGAGGGGCCGCTGAGGGGGATAAAAGAGGTCGCAGGGGAGCTCGGCTATGAGCTGCCTGAAATCCGGGTCGGCATAAGGACGAGCGATACCCCCAGCTATCAGAAGAGCAAGATGATAAAAAAACCGCCGCACATCCTCATTACAACCCCTGAAAGCCTCGCCATCGCACTAAACGCTCCAAAGTTCGGTGAAAGGCTGAAGACCGTCAGGTACCTCATAATCGACGAGGTTCACGCCCTCGCAGAAAACAAGAGAGGGAGCCACCTCATGCTCTCCGTCGAGAGGCTCCAAGAGATGGCGGAGGGGAACTTCATCAGGATTGGCCTCAGCGCTACGATACACCCACTTGAAGAGGTCGCAAAGTTCGTCTTCGGTTTCAACGATGATGGAACGCCGAGATCCGGGCTTATAGTAGACGTGAGTTTCGCCAAGGAGACCAAAATCAAGGTCGAAAGCGTTGTTGACGATCTCATCTACACAGACGCGGGAACACTGAGCGGCGCCCTCTACAACCGCCTTGCCGAGCTTATACGGGAGCACAGAACGACGC
>JALVUT010000177.1 GCA_027035445.1 Thermococcus sp. | reverse complement strand
AGCCGACGACGGCCGGTGGAATAGCTTACGGGATGCTATGTGCCCATTCCCTGAGGAGGGCGCTCCTGGAGGGGAACCTGGGATCCTACGAGAGAGGCTGCTCCTTCGTGAGAAAACAGATATCCTTCGGACTCCGCTTTAGGAGGATCTTCAGGGGACTGAATCAAGAAGGCATCGAGAGGATATTTGAGATCCTCGGGAGCAGAGAGGGCAGTGAGGTGATAGAGGCCCACGCGGATTTCGACGACCACTTAAAGACCATAAAAGCCGTGCTCAGGAGACCCCGCCTCCTTGCCGCACTGCTGAGGGTAAGCCCAAGAATAATAAGGGCCCTTGCCTGAGGTGGTTCCATGGCACTGTGGCACATGGGTCTCCGGGAGGGGTATCTGAGGGCGATAGCCGAGGGCAGGAAAAAGGTTGAGGGTAGGCTCTACGACGAGAAGAGGCAGGGAATAAGGCCCGGAGACACCATACTCTTTGAGAACAGGCTGATGTGCGTTGTCAAGGACGTCCGCACTTACTCCTCATTCAGAGAGATGCTTGAGAGGGAGGGCCTTGAGAACGTTCTCCCCGGCATGGAAAGCATCGAGGAAGGGGTGAAGGTTTACAGACGTTTTTATCCCGAGGAGGATGAGAAGAGATATGGGGTTGTCGCGATAGAGGTCGAGCCGGTGGGGTGGATTGGAAAGCCCTTCACGTGATCAGCTTTACGGTGAGGCCGGAATCTTCCAGGGCCTTAAAGTCACTATCAAGCGTTATCAGAGGGAGGTCGTTAGCGAGACAAACGGCACCGACGAAAAGGTCTCTCAACCCCATTGGAGTTCCTTTCTCCCTCAGCTTTTTATGAAGGTACGCGGCCACCTCAGCCGACTTTTTGTCAAAGGAAAGCTCAATAAGGGACTCCAGCCATATCAGCTCATCTTTTCTGGGGAGGCCAACCAGAAGTTCAAAGCGTGTTATGGAAGTCACGTAGAAGGTTTTGTCTAATTCTAACACGGAGTTGAGCACATCCTTGTTATCCCTGGCTATTTCGATTATCACGTTCGTATCAAGGACTGCCCCCATTGGTCAAACGCCTCCTCAAGCTCTTTAATTCTCTTTTTGGCCTCTTCATACTCCTCCTCGTTCAGGATTCCAAAGATGTGTCGCAGAACATTAGCATTGCCCTTCCTTTCCCTTAAAAGCTCTCTAAAGAGCTCACTGAAGGACTTGTCCCCCTTAATACGCAGGAGCTCTTTGTAAACATCGTCCGATATCGTGATAGTTTTAACCATCTGCACCACCAATACATTGAATGCATGCATCATATTTAAGCATTGTCACCGCCTGAAAACGTTAAAAATTGATATGCTCTAACCAAGAGAGGAAGCAAAATGGTCATCAATTAGAAAATGAGCATATCACAGTGAGAGAAACTTACAAAAGCTCCAGAGGTGGGGAGTACATATACCTTATTAGGGGTTCCAAGCTTGTGCACATCTCCCGGTTCCTTAGACAGTCAAACAAAGAAGATGGAGACGTCACTTACGAAATTCCAATCCAAGAAGCAGAAGCAATGCTGGGTCAAAGGGTAGAATTCATAGAGTTCGGTTTTTCAAATAGCGGATACTTCTATCCCGAAATCTACCGGGTGAACTTTCAGGAGAGAACACTCACCCGGGAGGTTATTAAGAACTTAAATTCGCTTATGCACTATGAATTTGAAATTCTCGGAGATGAGTACCATGCTCTCGAAGAATACGAAAGAACGGTTCCACTTCTCATTGAGAGAGTGAGGGAAATAGAAAAGAAGCTGAATTTGCACCTGTATATACAAGGAGCAAGAGGAGACGAGGTTTACCATAGTCCAGAGCTCGGAAAACTCACTTCATTAATATTTCCCAATCCTAGAAGCCGAGCAAGGTCTCTAAAGGAGAAAATCCGGTTTGCACACGAGTTCTACGTTTTAATGCTAGCTATTGACTCTATTCTCGAACCCTCAACCAAAGAAATGGCTCTCCGGGTAACACATGAAGATTGGCCAACGTTGATAGCTGACAAAATCAGCCCTCCAGTTACAGTATGGTACCAGTTCTCAATTGAAGACTGGTTTGAAGTTGTTATGAGGGGAGTAATAGCTTTGTTTAAGGGTACAAAAATAAAGAGAACCCACGTGAAACCTGACATCATGATTTTCAAAGGAAAGTATCATTCAAGAGGGGATATCCTCAAAGACCCACCAGATAGAGCGGTTCTAATAGACGCAAAGGTTGAGATGACCCAGGGCGACCTAAGACAGCTCTTGGAATACCGGGCCAACTTCCCCAAAATGTTTGAGAACACCGAATTCATCGTAGCCGCAATTGAGGAAACACAACCTGATTACAGGTATAAACTCGAACGTGAGGGATACAGGGTGATAGAGCAGGTGTCCCCAGATAAACCCGGCGAAAAAGAGTTCCAAGAAGCCATAAGGAACATAATTGAAACGTGGAAAGAATAACAAAAACCATTTAAGCTTTATCTCCAAGATACGAACATGATAATTG
>JALVUT010000176.1 GCA_027035445.1 Thermococcus sp. | reverse complement strand
TGGTCGATGAAGGTATCGAGGGCCTTGTTGCCATAATATTTGAATTTCCAGCCAAGGGCAGAGCTCTTTCCATGATAGGCTGTTTTTGAATTCAGAATCTTGATCAGGTTTCCTTTGGGTGTTCTGATGATTATCGGCTCGCCCCACGAAGCCCCGAGGCTCTTGAGCCCTTCAATGGTGCGATTCATCCTCTCCGTCCTGTTTTCAGCTCTTTGTGTTTCGTTACCCTGCCTTACGTTCTCCGGAACCCTTATATCGTTATCGGACATCCTGCTGAGGTAGAGGTTCATGAGGACTGGTAAAGGCCCCTCGAGGTCGCAGACGGTCTTTCCCTTAATATATTCGTTCCTCGCGCTTACCAAATAGTGACCGCCAACAAGGGCCTCGTATTCGTGTTTCACAAATATTATCTCCCTGCCATCGTAGTACTCGTCCGTCTCGACTTCCATGAGTTCAGCATAACCGGGCCCTTCAGTGAACTTGTAGTTGTAGTGCCTTGTACCCTTCTTCTCACTGTCCCAGAAACCTATTATGTCTTCCACCCTGTCAGTGGAGTTCTTTCCCTGCTTGACGAACCACTTGAACTGCTCCACGGCCTCATTGTCCGTGAAGTAAAACACTGCCATCCTAATGTAGCCCGGATATTCCGGGTTGTTGTGGGGACAGATGAAGTCTTGGACGAAGCTTACTTGGTTCGAGCCTTCCACTATGTCCCCGCGCTGGGTGAAAGATAAAATTAAACCAAGGGACTTTGCCTCCTCCTTCGTCACATAGGGGAACTCTGGAAACTCCCCTGCTGAAACAACTGTGCCAGCCAGCATTAAAGCCCCCAAGAGGAGAGCAGCTAAGATCCCCGCCAAAACTCTGCTCATCGCCTCTTCCTCCTGAAGAACACTATTGGGAGGAGTGCGAGCGCCACAATCGCACCCGGCCCGCAGGTAAAGCTTATTGAATGACTGCTGGCGCTGGAGCCGGTCTCCGTGTTCTCACCAAAGCTTCCGGTGCTTGATGTCGGTGATGGTGTGGAGTAGGTTGCCTGAGAGCTTGACTCCTGGGAGGTAGATGATGATGGGCTGGAGCTCTGGGTACTACTTGAAGATGTGCCCTCTGTCTGGGTCTCAGTCTGGTTGCAGGCTTCTTTAACATGGAAGTATTCGCTCGGATGATCGTGAACCCATATCTTCACAGGAGCGACCTTGTACCACTTCCATGTCGGGAGGTCGTCGAACTCAAAGGCCCCCTCAAAGCTGCCCTTCGAGTAGAAGGGCACCTTCACGAACTTTACATCATCCTTTCCCAGCTCCACGAAGTTGGGAACCCAGGCAGCCAGTTTTCCTCCCTGCTCGACGTGGTGGACGTCACAGCCGGCGAATTCCATGTTCGGGCCGAGTTTCAGGAGCCTGTCAGGGGATAGGAAGATGACGAAGCCGTTCCCGGCACGGGATATGTAGTGGCTGTGGGGCTGGACATCGTAGTAGACCTTGAGAATGTCCCCTGAGGGCGAGGTCTTGACGAGCGGATCGAAGAAAATGTAGTTGCCATCATCCGCGAGCGCAAAGCTGGCTGGAGATTGGCTGTTGTAGAGGGTCGTGTTCCAGAAGCCGCTCCAGAGGATGTTTCCTTTCTTGTCCAGCTTCATCCATATCGAGGCGCCCCCATCGTATTTGCCCGGGAGTCCATTGGTGTAGAGCCACCCGTTGGGGACGCTGTAGAGCATCGGCCTTCCGCCGGAGAGGGTGTTGAAGCGTCCCATCTTCCAGAGCTGGCCACCGTCTATGGCCTGTTTGTATTCCTTGACCCATTTTAGATTCCCGCTCTCGGGGTCTATACCTATGAAGCCGAGGTCCGGACCTCCGGCGGAGGAGAAGGCTATAACGACTTCATTTCCATCGAAACCCACGGCCCAAACATATTCGTGGATGCCTTCCCTTCCGTAGATGTGAACCCACTTCAGGTTCCCTGAGGCGTCGAACTTTATTGCCCCTATGGCGAGGCGAGAGACTATGTAATCGCTATCGTAGGGGTCGTCTGGGTTTTTATGGTGCATGTGCGCATAAACTGGAGCGATCACAATGGCCCCGTCGCCCGTAGGCTGAACCCTGATCCCCCTGTAGCCGCCCTTTGAGTTCTTGAAGGCCCTGGCCCAGACGGGGTTTCCTGAGAAGTCGAACTTGACCAGCGTGAAGAGCGGATCCCCCGGCTCCCAGTTGCTTGGGGCTGAGACATTGACGACGCCGTTTGTCATCAAAACGACGTAGATCCCGTCCCTCCCAACGGCGATGTCCTGTATAACCTGGAACTGCCCGTAAGGAAGGTTAAGGGGGAGTTTCTGGCTGAGACTGAAGTTCTTCATCCAGAGAATCTCCCCCATCGGCGAGAGGTGCACTAGAACGGCCAACCCAGCTCCGTGGCTTCCGAGGAGGTAGTAATCCCCCGCGTTTCCGGAGATGAAGGACACGGGGTTGTATACTCCATCGAACATAGTCTTATCACGCTGGACGCTGTAGATCACTTCCCATGCATTAGATG
>JALVUT010000175.1 GCA_027035445.1 Thermococcus sp. | reverse complement strand
CTCGATGATATATACCTTTCAATCTCCATTTTCAGGAGATTTTCTTTGTTTCTAGTTAAAGGTGATGAGTAATGTTTTCTAAGATTATTACTTTCAATCTCCATTTTCAGGAGATTTTCTTTGTTTCGGAGAATGAGTACGTAGTTGCTGATAAGTTGGACTACAGAGCTTTCAATCTCCATTTTCAGGAGATTTTCTTTGTTTCGGAGGAAGTCCGAATAGGTCACCCCCGATCCCCATGAATGCTTTCAATCTCCATTTTCAGGAGATTTTCTTTGTTTCGCGTGGACTTGGTGGGAGTGTTTACCGGTATCCTAATCACTTTCAATCTCCATTTTCAGGAGATTTTCTTTGTTTCCTCCTGACACTTCGACAGTATCCTCTTCGTCTTCGTCCACGTCTTTCAATCTCCATTTTCAGGAGATTTTCTTTGTTTCGGTAGAGGTGTTGGACTTGGTCGTCTATATTGATAGCAACTTTCAATCTCCATTTTCAGGAGATTTTCTTTGTTTCTCACAGCGATGTAGCGATCGTCATACAGCCAAATCAGCTTTCAATCTCCATTTTCAGGAGATTTTCTTTGTTTCGAGACGCATAATGGTCCCGATGGAAATCAGCAACCGCAACTTTCAATCTCCATTTTCAGGAGATTTTCTTTGTTTCTCCAGAGGGTTACAGGGCGTTGCCGTCGAAGAGAGTAGCTTTCAATCTCCATTTTCAGGAGATTTTCTTTGTTTCCTAGTGCAGATAGTTACAGGAGAAATTAAGCAGTTTTTTCTTTCAATCTCCATTTTCAGGAGATTTTCTTTGTTTCATGGCGGATATATTTGCAGAGCCGAAATTGGATGAAAAACTTTCAATCTCCATTTTCAGGAGATTTTCTTTGTTTCGCACAAGACGACGAAGTTGAAGGTCTGCATAAATTGCTTCTTTCAATCTCCATTTTCAGGAGATTTTCTTTGTTTCTGGTACCAGAGTGCTGAGATTGCGGCTAATAATCCCCAGCTTTCAATCTCCATTTTCAGGAGATTTTCTTTGTTTCGTAGTTGCGAAAATGAGCCCTGCAGGGTATTTCTACGTCTTTCAATCTCCATTTTCAGGAGATTTTCTTTGTTTCAGAGGGAGGATGGAACCTACCTGAAACGCATCATAATCTTTCAATCTCCATTTTCAGGAGATTTTCTTTGTTTCTCTGTCTTTCTTCCTCTGTGTATCTTTCAGGATTCTTTTTTCTTTCAATCTCCATTTTCAGGAGATTTTCTTTGTTTCGACCTTAACAACAGACTCTGTGAACTGCTCAAAAACAACTTTCAATCTCCATTTTCAGGAGATTTTCTTTGTTTCGTGGATGGACTGGCCAGAGGAGCATTGGGGTATAAGTGACTTTCAATCTCCATTTTCAGGAGATTTTCTTTGTTTCCCAGTCTTCCGTCTTGAAGACGGCAGTTACATCAAAAAGCTTTCAATCTCCATTTTCAGGAGATTTTCTTTGTTTCTTATCCAAGAGTATCAGTTGTTTTTCACGAAACACCACAGCTTTCAATCTCCATTTTCAGGAGATTTTCTTTGTTTCGCAGAAACTGGCAAGCGGCTTACAGTGAGGGCATAGTCACTTTCAATCTCCATTTTCAGGAGATTTTCTTTGTTTCGGAAAGAGACATAAATACAGCGATGTATACGTTATCCAGCTTTCAATCTCCATTTTCAGGAGATTTTCTTTGTTTCGAGCGACAGGACAGTGTGATGGCTGTGCGTCCAGTGGTCTTTCAATCTCCATTTTCAGGAGATTTTCTTTGTTTCTCAAAAATTCTCGATAAGCACGCAATTTCGATAAACAATCTTTCAATCTCCATTTTCAGGAGATTTTCTTTGTTTCGAGATGACAGGCGAAGACGTGGCAGAGTGGATATTTAAACTTTCAATCTCCATTTTCAGGAGATTTTCTTTGTTTCGAAGAAAGTCGAGAAAGTCGAGAAGAAAGTCTTTCAATCTCCATTTTCAGGAGATTTTCTTTGTTTCGTTATAATTTGTGGTCCACCCTAAGGTGGACCAGGTCCACTTTCAATCTCCATTTTCAGGAGATTTTCTTTGTTTCCCACATAAACTTGTAGGAACTATCAGTGACGAGATATGTCACTTTCAATCTCCATTTTCAGGAGATTTTCTTTGTTTCTGATACTGAGTATAAGTATCAGATGGAGAAAGACTTGAGGGAGCCTTTCAATCTCCATTTTCAGGAGATTTTCTTTGTTTCAAACTCCTCGTACGTAATATCACCTCCTAAAAAAAATTCTTTCAATCTCCATTTTCAGGAGATTTTCTTTGTTTCTCCATCAAGGTTTGCAGTAATAAATTTACTAACAGCAGCTTTCAATCTCCATTTTCAGGAGATTTTCTTTGTTTCCCTTTATGTCAATGATTGCTATATATGCTCATTTAGCACTAACTTTCAATCTCCATTTTCAGGAGATTTTCTTTGTTTCCCACCTTAAATCTTGCTAATTCCCGGAATATAAATGCTTTTCGCTCCTTTTTGTAGCTCTCATTTGCATACCTGAAAATGCACACAGGT
>JALVUT010000174.1 GCA_027035445.1 Thermococcus sp. | reverse complement strand
CAAAAATCCTGTAGCTATTTTTGGCATCATCTATGAGTTTCTCAATATCATCGTTGGAGGCGTTTTGATTAAATCTCACTAGAACATCCATATATGCCATGTGGAGCTCTTGGAGAATCAAAATGCCGAGTATCTGGAGGTAACCTCTTTCCTGTAAAGCCAGCCGTCTGCGTCTTATTGTTGTCGCCGAAACTCCAAGCCTTTTGGCTATTTCAGTATCACTCATTCTCCCATTCTCCCTCAGCAGGAAGTAGATTCTGATATCGATATCATCCAGGATTCCTCTGAAAATACCTCTCCAGAAATTCAATTCTTCAAGATTAAATCCACGTTTAAATCCGTTACTCATTGTGTCATCCCCACACATTCTCTGTGTTTTTCTTTAAAAACTTTACAGCAATTTGCATAATAATTCTTTAATGTACGATCTTAAACATCAATGAGTTTAAAAATTCTGTGTATTTTTTGGACATTTATCCATCAATGAACATATATACTGATGATTTTCAAACAAAATTTATAAAAATGTTGAATCACACCGGTTATCTGCATAATTTAGTGATTTTTAATAGGAGGTGGTTGAAATTAAACGTTTGGATGAGCAGGCAATTGAGGATCTTGCACTGGGTGCCACAGTTTTAGGAACAGGAGGCGGAGGTGATCCATATATAGGAAAACTCATGGCACTATCTGCATTACAGGAAGGACATGAAATAACACTCCTTGATCCCAAGGAAATCCCAGATGATGCCCTTGTAATACCTTCTGCCGGCATGGGAGCTCCTACTGTTATAGTTGAGAAGATTCCCAGAGGGACCGAAGTTATGAATGCATTCAAGGTTCTAAGTGATTATCTGGGGATGGATGTTTATGCTACCCTCCCTATTGAGGCTGGAGGTTTAAACTCCACAATCCCTCTGGCAGTAGGCGCTAAAGCGGGAATTCCAGTAGTAGATGCTGATGGGATGGGGAGGGCATTTCCGGAACTTCAGATGACGACGTTTCATCTTTATGGAGTGCCGGCAACACCGATGGCGCTTGCTGATGAGAGAGACAATGTGGTTCTCCTCAGAGCAGCCAATAACTACTGGGCTGAATGGCTAGCTAGAACTATCACGATAAAATTTGGAGGGACTGCATGGATTGCACTATACGCCATGACAGGGAAGCAACTGAAAGAAGCTGCAATTCCGGGAACATTATCGCTGGCTCAGAAGCTTGGAGAAGCAATAAGGGAGAGCAAAGAATCAAAAGAGGACCCAATTGATGCCATTCTGGAAGTCTCTGGAGGTTTCAGAATATTCACAGGCAAGATAATTGATGTTTCAAGGAGAACCACAGGAGGATTTGCCCGGGGAGAAGCAGTTTTTGAGGGATTGGACGAACACAAAGGGCATACACTGAAGATACAGTTCCAGAATGAAAACTTGGTTGCAATACTAGATGGGGAAATCGTGGCAAGTGTTCCCGATTTGATAACAGTCCTCGACATGACCACAGGGAGACCTATTACCACAGAGAGTCTCAGATACGGCTACAGAGGTGTTGTGATAGGCATACCCTGTAGTGAGAAATGGAGGACTCCAAAGGGTCTGGAAGTTGCCGGGCCCAGATACTTTGGCTATGACATAGACTACATCCCGATTGAAAAGCGCATGGAGGGAAGGGAATGACATTAAGACTGGGCATAGATGTTGGGGGAACAAACACTGATGCGGTTATCCTAGATGAAGAGAACAACGTAATAGCAAAGGCAAAGTCCCCAACAACTCCTGATGTAATGACAGGTATCCTGAATTCTCTTGAAAAAGTTCTAAATAAGAGCGGGGTTGATCCAGGGGAAATTAAGTATGCTATGCTGGGAACCACACACGCCACTAATGCTATAGTAGAAAGAAGGAACCTCGCTAATATTGCCGTTATCAGAATAGGAAAGCCTGCAACTCTGGCAATTGCCCCCCTAACGGGATGGCCTGAAGACCTGAAGAGAAAACTTGGAAAGTATGTCTATGTTATTCAGGGAGGTCATGAATATGACGGAAGGGAAATTGCTCCATTTGATGAGGCTGAGGTAAAGAAGATTGCCAGTGAACTTAAGGATAAAAACATTGAAGCTATAGCGATTTCTTCAGTATTTTCTCCGGTAAATCCTGAGCATGAGCAGAAGGCTGCAGAGATACTGAGGGAAGCTCTTGGAGGGGGTGTGGAAATAACACTTTCCCACAAAATTGGTAGCATCGGTCTTTTAGAGAGAGAAAATGCAGCAATTTTGAATGCGGCAGTTACAAAGGTCATGAAAAATGCTGTCCATGGGTTTGAAAACGCATTAAAAGAGAAGGGGATACATGCTCGGTTATACATAACACAGAACGATGGAACATTAATGTCTGCTGATTATGCTGTTAGATACCCTGTTTTGACAATTGCATCAGGTCCAACAAACAGTCTGAGAGGTGCTGTGTTCCTCTCAAATGAGAAGAACGCGGTCGTCGTTGACGTCGGTGGTACCACATCCGATATCGGCATTTTGGTCAACGGATTTCCAAGGGAATCCTCCGTTGCGGTGGAAATTGGAGGAGTAAGAACA
>JALVUT010000173.1 GCA_027035445.1 Thermococcus sp. | reverse complement strand
ACCTGCATACCCTTAGTTATTGGTATAATAGCGAGGAAGACCGGCAAGAAACCGGATGAGATTCCAGTTCCAGCCACGCGCGTCCCGGTGAGGCCGGTTATGATGGGAGTGCTCGCGGGGGAGATGGAGAATGAAGAGTGAGGCTAAAACCGTTATAATCGGAGGCGGCATCATAGGTCTCTCTATAGCCTACAACCTCGCTAAGCTCGGCGAAAGCGATGTGGTGGTCCTCGAAAAGGGCTACCTCGGCAACGGCTCCACCTTCCGCTGTGGAACCGGAATAAGGCAGCAGTTCGGGGACGAGGCTAACATCCGGATGATGAAGCGTTCTGTGGAACTCTGGAGGGGTCTGAGCGAGGAACTCGGCCGCGACGTTGAATTCACGCAGACCGGCTACCTCTTCCTGCTCTACGACGAGGAGGAGCTTGAGTCATCTAAAAAGAACGTCCACCTTCAGAACCGCTTTGGTGTCCCCACGAGACTCACAACGCCGGAAGAGGCCAGGGAGATAGTCCCGCTCCTAAACACAGAGGGGGTCATAGGTGCCGCCTGGAACCACACGGACGGGAAGGCAAACCCCTTCAAGGCCGTCTTCGCCTACGCGGACGCAGCAAGGAGAATGGGTGTTGAAATCTACGAGTACACCGAGGCAAAGGATATCAAAGTTGAAAACGGGGGTGTAAAGGCCGTCGTGACGAACCGCGGTGAGATAAGAACGGGGCGGGTGGTAAACGCGGCCAACGCATGGGCGCCGAAGATAAACAGGATGGCGGGCGTTCCGGTCGATATACCCATCCATCCCTACAAGCACCAGAGCGTCAAAACGGAACCAATAAAACCCGGCCAGATCGAGCCGATGGTGGTCTCCTTCAGGCACGGCGGCGTTTATCTGACGCAGGAAGCAAACCAGGGAGGGGTTATAGGTGGGTACGGCCTCAAGTACGGCCCAACCTACGATATAACCCCAACATATGAATTCCTCCGCGGGGTCAGCTACCGCTTCTCCCAGATAATCCCGGCACTCAAGTACGTTAACGTCATCAGGATTTGGGGGGGCTACTATGCCGAGACGCCGGACGGAAACGCGGCTATCGGCAGGATAAAAGAGATAGATGAGTTTTACATTGCCGCCGGGTTCTCCGGTCACGGCTTCATGCTAGCGCCGGCCGTAGGGGAAGCCGTGGCGGAGCTGATAGTTGACGAGAAAACGGATAAGCCCCTCGACTTCTACGACCCCTACCGCTTCGAGCGCGGCGAACTCCGCGGAAAGGCCATTCAGATGGGCTGAAAATTTCCCTTTTCCTATTTCACTCCCTCATGAAATCTGTTGGGCAGATTGGAAATGCAGTCTTTTCATGACTTTATAAAAGTATGGAAGATTTGAATTGGCAATCTTTATAAATGGTTGTAAAGTATTATTTTACATGACTCTGGAAAGCATGATTGAGGACCAGAACCCCTGGTGGTTCCATGAGGATGATCCCGACTGGGTTGAGTTCGAGGAGGTTGAATACCGGCTCGTGCCTGAGTGGACATCAAAGGTATTTTTGGTTCCATTTTCCCTCAACTTCGTCATTGGACCCCGTCGAGTGGGAAAGACGATGGGAATTAAACTCCTCATAAGGAATCTCCTCGGGAGGGAAAAAAACCCTTACAGTCTCTTTTACTTCGATTGCGGTGTCCTAGAGGACTACAGGGAGATAATAGAGGTCGTTGACGAATACCTCAAGCTCAAAGAGCGTAAGGGGATAAAAACAGCGTACCTCTTCCTTGACGAGGTGACTTTGATCCCCAACTGGTGGAGAGCAATCAAGTACCTCGTTGACAGAAGAAAGTTGAAGAACGACGTCTTAACGCTCACCGGTTCGGTTACGATAGCCTCGGAGAAGTACATCGGTGCCTTTGGGGGCAGACAGGGTAACGGGGAGACGATAGAGGTCATGCCACTGGACTTCCGCCAGTACTACCATCTGTTCCACGATGAGTTCTTCCAGTCAAAGGGCGAGGAGGTCTTCAAGAGGTACCTCAAAACCGGGGGATACTTGGCCTTTCTCAACAGGAAGCTTATCACTAAGGATGTAATATCAGCGGTGAAGGCAGATATAAGAACCCTGGGAAAGAGCACGAGCGTCGCCAGGGACACCCTCGGGGCAATTATAGATGTTGCCCCTGACCCGGTGTCCTTCAGAAAACTCGCCGAGAGGGCTGGCGTTTCGGCTCCCACCGTCAGGGAGTACCTTGAACTCTTTGAGGGGCTTCATCTGCTTCTCCCAGTGCTCTTCATGGACGCCGGCGGAAGGATACTCGAGAGGAAGGAGAGGAAGTTCGTAATAAGGGATCCGCTCCTGGCGAGGGCAATAGCCCAGTGGAGTGGGAGGGAGCTTGAAAAGTCGGTGCTCTACGAGTGGATAGTGCAAGAACACCTCTACAGGAGGTTCGGTGAGGTCTTCTATTTTCGCACCGGCAGGTACGAGATCGACGCGGTGACGAAAGAGGTGAAGGTGGAAGTGAAGTCAGGGGGTGGAAAGGGAGGCTACCCGAAAGACGTTATAGTCCTTGGGGGAAGGGACGTGCCGGGATTTTTGTACGGGCTTTAACATCTCCAAGGATAGTTGATGCCCTTAACTTCAACCTTTTTCTTATCCTTTCGACGGAAATTTTATAAGGCGGTCGTCGTTTTCCCGGCTGATGCCGAAGCGTGAGAAGATGCTTATCCAGGGAAAGCGCGAGAGGACACTTAAACTGAAGAAGCTCCGGGTTAGACGTGGGAATGTCTTTTTCCTCGCTCTGGGGATGTTCATAGCCAACATAGCCTTCGGGATGGCCTTTCCCTACCTCGGGGTTTACATGCGCTATCTTGGAGCGAGCATGGTCATGGTTGGACTCCTCTCGGTTGCCTTCAACGTTACCTCTACGGTCTTCCAGTACCCCTTCGGCTGGCTTTCCGATTCGAGCGGCAACAGAAAGGGCTTCATCGCCTTTGGAATCGCTTCGATAGGCTTTTTCTACCTGATAATAGCCTTCACTACCTTGCCGGCCCAGGTTCTGCTCCTCAGAACTCTCCAGGGAGTTTTCGGTTCCGCTATGACCCCGGCCCATTCTGCGCTTATCTCGGAGCTTTCCACAAGGGCAGGCTCAATATTTGGCCTCTTCAACTCGGTCGAGAACGCCGGCTACATGGTGGGCAACTTCCTCGGCTCGGCCGTCGTGGGTTACCTCGGCATGAGGCGCCTCTTCGTCCTGTCCGGAGGCCTGCTGTTCCTCTCCGTCTTCATAGTGTTCATGATAAGGGAGAGACCGACTGGAAGGCGCTCCCCCCTCAGAATGATACTCGTTCAGGAGGGTAGGGAGGGCTGGAGGGTTACCGCCGGGAGTTCGGCCTTCAGAAAACTCCTCCGCGGAAACCTCGGCTTCTTCTACCTAACCGTCCTTCTCGTCATGGTCGCGAGCGGCCAGTTTTACTCCGTTTCATCCGTTTACTTTGAGAGAACCTTCGGGGGCTGGAGCGTCGGTGCTATCTTCGGCGTCGAGAGCCTCGCGGCGGCTCTGACCGGCTACTACCTAGGCAGACTCATCGACAGCTACGGGCCAAGGAGGTTTTACATTGTCTCAATAGCGGGCTACATGGCGGCGTTTCTCCTCTACGCGCTCGTTAGAAACGTCTGGCTTGTCTTCGGGGTGGCGTTCCTCTCCGGTCTCAAGTGGGTTCTGACAATCAACTCCACCTCCGCCTACATCGCAAGGAAGGTGGGAGTGAGTGAGAGGGCGCAGGGAATGGGCCTCCTCAACACTATGATGAGCCTCGGCTGGGTGATAGGGCCGCTCCTCGGGGGCTACCTCTCGGGTATAAGCTTCGAGCTGAACTTCATGAGCACGCTCGTGCCGCTCGGCCTAGCCCTTATGCTGGCGCTCAGGCTTCAGGAGTGATACACTCTGGGGAGGAAGTGGAGTGGACAAACTGTCGCTTCATGGGTCACTTAGAATTGACGGAAGGTTCCTCCACGGAGTTCCATGGTAAAGAACCAACCCTTAGAATTTCCAGTCCAAACTCCCCAGGTGGCCATCAGTTTGCTGACTTTTACCTTTGATAGCCATGGAGGAACTTCCAATGAAAAAATAAAGATTCAGGCATTCAGACGTGACCCAGCTCAGGAATCTTAACCGGCTTCTTAATGTTGATGTCGAACACAATGAACTCATCGTAAACGTGCCCAACTTCATAAACGCTAACGAACTTTCCGAGGTGTTCCTCCCATATGTGAATGCCCATGTGGTACCCCATCCTGCCCCCCATCAGAATGCCATCCCTAAAGCGAAGCTCGAGGACGCCGTTGGTTACGTTGAAGGTCACGTTGACCCCTCTGATGAACGCCTCCGAGATCGTTCTCAGGTCCGCTTCCGTGACGTTATAGTAGAGAAACTGCGTTCCATTCTCAAAGGTCCTCTTGAAGGGCTTTCTCTGAAGGTACCTCCCCGTGAGGCTGACTATGTTATAACCCCAAGTCAGGTTAAGTATAAGTCTCGGCGAAATATCAAATGTTTCGTTGGTGAGCTTCAACCACCTGCCCCCCATGAAAACGTAAACATCGTTTCCGACTATAATCTCACTTGTAACAGTCGATGCACCGCCCGGAAACGTTATCATTGTTATATTAACTTCCGCCTTTTTGTCTGCAAGGTCAAGATATCCCCTCTTCCTGTAAACGATTGTTACCTTTTCCTTCTCTGTTAAGTTGCCCTCTTTGGCGGTAACGTTGAGGCTCATGCTCGTGTTCTCTAGGAAGGAGAACTGTTTTATGCTCCTCAGGTTTTTGAGCAACTCATCCCCCGAGTAGTGTTTAGGCTGAATGGAGACCTTTGGGAAGGCACTGCTGGAGATTCCGTTCGAAGACACTGAGGACGTGCCCGTTGGTGTTTTCCCACCTATGCACCCAGCCGTCAGGCCAACCAGCAGGATTACGACTAAAATTACTCCGACCTTTCTCATCTTTACACCCCCTTGACGTGCTTTATCCTCTCTTCAATGGAAGGGTGAGATGTCAGGACGTTAAACAATTTGCCCGTTTTCTTTGGAATCAAATTAAGCTCGGCGAGTTTTTCAAGCGCCCGTGCCGTCGGTTCCCTTCCCACTATCCCTGCTGCGTATTCATCGGCCTTAAGCTCGTTTCTAAGGGCTATTTTGGCCGCTATGACGTACTCATACGTTAGCAAAGCACCCAAAAACACCACCAAAAAAGAATCCGGTGAGGAGAGGACAGGAATGCCGAGCCTTCCGAAGAGGTAAACCACCCCCAACCAGAAGGCGAACCATCCGATACTCAGGTAAGCGTCTATCCAGAGGTGTTTTCCCTTTATGTGGCCTATCTCGTGGGCCATTACCGCCTTTATTTCGTCCTTGTCGAGGTTCTCCAAGAGACCTTCAGTCAGGATTATATAGCGATTGTCGGGGAGTATTCCAGCTACCATGGCGTTTGCAACCTTCTTGGTGTTCTTCTCGACGAGTACATCCCTAATGTAAATCTTCTGTTCCGCACAGAATTTCAGGAGTTCCTCTCTGAGCTTCCCCTCCAGCCGGTAGGTTCTCCTCCTCGCGATGAGCTTCGGGTAGACGATGAAAATCAGGAGTATCAGGGAGGCATACATAAGGAAATCGAGCCACGTCTTTGACGTGAGGGATTTTGGCAGATAAACGAAGAGCGCTCCCCAGATGAAGGAGAAGCCCAGTATCGGCCCTATGATGTAGGCGAAGAACAGAACGACGAACACGATTGCTCGTTTCCTTTTAACTTCCTTTTCCTTGATTCTAGCATTGACCTTGATTGCCTCTGCCAGCACGAGTCCAGCGGACAGGAACAATGGGATGAGGGGAGGAATTGCAAACAGAATCGCCCCAATTAAAGCTGGCAGGTTCAGGCCGTTTACGAACTTCATCCACCGGTCAAATACTCCCAGCATCAGGGCCGGCAGAAGGTACATCCCAATGCCTAAGACTATGCATATTATTCCAATCCTCACGAGGGCATAGGTTTTCTCGTCGGTTTTTATCTCCTTCCTAAGGAGCTTCCTTCCGAGGTGCCTCATCAGCATGAACGGAACGATTATCGAGAGAACAGTGGTTATGAAGTATAGAACCAATCTCCCCCCTCCTCAAGGTGTTTTATCCTCTCCTCGATTGATGGATGAAGGCTCAAAAAGCTGAAGAGCTTCCCGGTTCTTTTCGGTGTCAGATTCACCTCGGCGAGCTTTTCAAGAGTTTTTATTACCGTCTCCTTTCCTACAACCTTCGCCGCGTATTCGTCAGCCTTAAACTCGTTCCTCATCGATATTCTGCCCTGGATAAAGATGAAGTAAACGATGTAAGCCAAGAGGAAGGCACCAAAAAACACTGCCGGAGAGAGAAAATTCACGTTGAGCTTGACCAAAAGAAACACCAAGCCCATCCAGAAGGCGAACCAGCCTATGGCAATCACGGCGTTTATCCAGAGGTGCTTCCCCTTAATGTGTCCTATTTCGTGGGCTATCACAGCCTTAATCTCCTCCGGCCCAAAGGTTTCGAGCATATATTCGGTTACGAAGATGTACCTGTATCCCGGGATTATGCCCGTAACTCCGGCATTGGCTACCTTGTATTTTTTCTTTCCGGTCACCTGTATGTCCCTAACTTTAAAGCCCATGCTTTCGCAGAACTTCAAAAGTTCGCTCCTAAGGGGTTCTTCCAGTGGTCTTCTCTTCCCAAAAAGCCTTGTCCAGTAAGGTGCGAGGGCGAAAAAGGTGAGGATGTAAGCGGCAAATATCCCCATCTCGGCGGGCGTGTTTTTCTTTATGCCCCCCGGCAGGAGTACATAGACTGCAATCCAGAGCAACCCGGGAACGAGAGTGATAGCAAAGACCTTCAGTATCTGCTTAACGACTTCCGGGGTTTCCACGTTAAGCCCCTTGACCTCAACTTCTATCCTCGATGCCTCCAGTATGGTGAACATCAGCGATATTAAAAGGGGCAGAAAGAGAACCCCTGCAAAAACGATGGCGCCGAGGAAGACATTAGTCACGTGGGCGCTTACAAATTCCATAGTTTTTTCGAATAACCCCAAGAATATAAGGGAAAAGATGTAAATGACCGCCGTCAGGAAGATGCATAAAATCATCACTTTGGCCCCTTTGTGGATCTTATTCTCCTTTGGAACATCCTCCCCAAGGATTTTTCTGGAATAGTGCCTCATAATCAGCGGGGGAATTATCAGCGAGAGAACTGGCACGATAAAGGCAAGGATGTTCATTTAACCCACCTCTTTTTCATTTCCCACTTTTCCTCTCCCCCCCATCAGCAGGATTACAAAAATCAGGAGGACACCCATCCACATCCAGGTAAACGCGGTCAAAACTATACCCAACACCACCAGTATAATCCCTGCCATGAGAAGCGGATCCTTTCTTACATTTTCTTTGAATTGCTCCCAGTCCATTCCCGCCACCTTTCTAGGGTTCATGAGATTAATTTCATCTTTCTACTCTCTGGAGGAGTTCCTTTCCATTTAAGTTTTTCGTCAGCCCAATCTCCAATGCATGTTTGAGCAAATATTCCGGGAATTCAGAACCTTCAAAGAATGCTCTAACCCCCATTTTAGGAATATAGAAAAAGTAAACCCTTTTTATTTCCTTCCCTATTTTCGCATTCGCCACCATGAAGCCTTTCTCAACGTTGATTCTCACCACTTCAAAGCCAAAAACTTCGGCCAAACTGAAAAACATCTCGAAGAGCTTTGCTCTGGCATCTTTCAGGGCTTTATTCACTGCCTGCTTGGATATGCCCAACCTCTGGCTTATCTCAACTTCTCTGAGACCCTTAGCCCTTAAGAGCCAAATTTCCTCCATTCTGTCAGGCAGTTTAAACATTTTGAGCCACCTTCAGTGGATGTTTATCAGGTGCCTCCTTCCTCATTACCATTAGGAGCTCCTTAATAGTTCCATTGCGGTCACCAGAGCAAATCAACCCATAACATCCCTTGTCCGTCTCTATGAGCACCACATTACGCTTAAGGTTTATGGACATAAGGAGGGCAAAGCTCATTACTAAAAGAAGAGAGGTCATAACAAGAAGTAGGAGCACGTTCCCGGTGGGCCTGAAGATTACCAGAATCATTAGAAGGAGAACCGCCAGAACGACCGCCACAATGATGGTAGCTCTCTTTAAAAATTCCCTGTAATTGGAGAGCGTCATCATGAAGTATAGAATGATCATTATGCCCACGAAAGCCGGGAGCAGTAAAAATACAACGTATCTTAGCGGAATCGTTATGCCTTTCGCGAAAATGTAAACATAAGGCAGGATGAGAATTAAGATTGGCACGACGAGAGCTTGCCTGAAATACCTCGATATTCTCCCTTTTCTGAGCTTCATTATATCCGCTATTTCTTTAATTTCTGAGATCTTGATCTTTATGAGTGGCTTTGGGAAGCCGTACTTTAAAATCAGCTTTCCATTTTTGGCTTCAACTTCCTTTCCAACTGAGATGAGGAGTAAAGCCCAGGCAATCCAAAATGTTGCGAATCCGAGCTCTGGATTTCCTGATATGCTGAAAAACATCGCAACAACCATTAATATCGTTCCTAGCGAATTCAAAATTCCCGGAAGACCACTATAGGAGGCAGGATAAACGTTTTCAAGCTTCATATTTCTCACCTCTCGGATCGCATTTATTGTTTCTGTTTCAGTTCAGTATTGTTCACTCCTTTGGTAAATCTTGGTCAATATTAATAGGTTGACTAATGTTTATTAAGCTTACGGTATGGTCTGAGCCACAGGCAGGTTTTAAGACTGTGAAACTTAAACGCCATGCACAAAAGGCAACAGGAAAACAAGGGCCATCAACAGGAATGCAACTTCCATCTTCCTAAAAACTTCCTTTTTCTCGGCACCTCCAAGCCATCTCCAAAACTGAAATTCTATGTATGCCATTAACGGCAGAAAGGTAAGAGATTCAAGTGGAAAAAGCCCAAAGAGACAGTAAATCACAACCATGCATGACATCAAGGCGTAAAGGCCCATCCCAAGCTTTATGGCTCTTTCTCTACCAAGATAAGCAGCTGATGTTACAACTCCAAAGCGCTTGTCTTCTTCAATCGTCGGCACAGCAAGGAGCATGTGTCCAGCTGAGAGGCCAATTAGAAAAGGAAGCGAATAAACAAGTGCCTCTTTAATAGGAAATCCAAGAGAAGCAAAAACAAGAGACATTGAAAGCGGGCCGTAAGTTATTCCGTTTACAAATGAATCAAAGAAAGGTCGAGCTTTAAAGCGTAGCGGAGGCGCTGAATAAGCTATGGCCAGCAAAGATGCAACTGCAGTTAAAAAGAGGGCACCCTTTGAAATCATGAACGCAAGAAGAAGAGCCAGGACAAAGAGTCCATACCCTATGAAAGCGGCAGTTTTTCTCTCAACTTCACCCCTAACCAGTGGAAGATCATTCCTGCTCGAGGAAACATCGAGCTCGTAGTCATAACACTGATTAATAACAAGTCCTGCAGCAGTTACAAGTGCTATTATCAGAAGGACGGTTAAGAGAGAGAAGGAAATGCAAGCTCCATCATGGTGATAATTCGCAATTATTGAGGCTACTAAACCCGATATTAACGAGGGAATTATGAACTTTGGCTTTAGTAACTCAACATACGACCTCCACATAATCTCACATAATTGCAGTCGTGGGATAATTGAAAAGTGTTGTGCTATATTCCCCCGACCACCCAAACGTTCCTCTCCTTTCTCGTCCTTAACTGCATTATTTTATGATCCAACATTCAAATGAATCTCAAAGCCCGCTGAAATGTGAGAGAAAAGAAAACTACTTGAACTTCCTCAGCGCCATCTCAGCGGCTACACTTATCGGGTCTATCGTCGGGCTTATAGGAGGTGCGTAGGCAGTCTCAAGATAAACGACATCCTCAACCGTTGCCCCCTTCTGCGCTAAAGCGGAGAGCGTCATTATCCTGCCCCAGACGCGCTCGCCTCCGACTATCTGCGCGCCGATGAGCCTTCTGTCAGCCTTCCTGAAGATGAGCTTAACCGTTATCGGCTTTCCTCCCGGATAGTATTCGGGCTTGGTCGAGCCCTTGAACTTGCCGACCGCTATCTCAAGCCCCTTTCTCTTGGCCCAGTCCTCGGTCATTCCGAAGGTGCCTATCTCAAGATCGAAGAGTTCGGTTATGGCTGTGTTGAAGACCGGCTTAAAGGCGGCGTCCTTCCCCGCTATGTGCTCGGCCGCAACTTTGGCCATTCTGACGGCTGTTGTTCCGAGCTGGCTGAGGATTCTCTCCCCTGTGACGGCATCCACGACCTCGGCACAGTCGCCTATGGCGTAGATGTCCGGATCACTCGTCTGGAGGTACTCGTTGACGATTATTCCCCTTCCTACCTCGAGTCCCGCCTCCCTGGCGAGATCGACGTTGGCCCTCACCCCTGTTGCGACCAGAACCAGATCAGCTCCAGTCTCCTCCTCGCCGATCCTTACGGCCTTTACGGGGCTTCCCACTATTTCGCTGACCCCAGCGTTGAACTTAAACCCGATCCCGTGCTCCTCAAGGTGCCTCTGGACAATCTTCGCCGTATCCCTGTCGAGCATTGTTGGGAGGAGGCGATCCATCATCTCGACGACGAGGACATCAATACCAAGCTCCCTGAAGGCAACCGCACCTTCGAGACCTATCAGTCCCGCACCGATGACGACGGCCTTCTTCGGCTTCCTCTCGGTAATGTAAGCCTTTATCTTCCTCACGTCGTTGAGGCTCTTAAGCGTGAATACTCCTTCGTTCTTAACGCCCTTTATCGGCGGGACGAAGGCCTTGGAGCCGACCGCTAAGACAAGCTTGTCGTAGGGAACTTCCCCCTTATCGGTGATCACGACCTTCCTCTTACGGTCGATTGATTGAACCTCAGTGCCGAGCATGAGGTTGATCTTCTGTTTCTCGTAGAACTCGTTAGGGAAGACGATTACATCCTCCGGCTTCTCGATCGTGCCGCTTATCACGTGTGGCAGGGTGCACGGGGAATACTGCATCGTGGGCTCCTTACCTATGACGGTTATCTCGGCCCTTCTGTCGAGCTTCCTCATGAAGAGGGCGAAGTTGCTCCCGGCTGTA
>JALVUT010000172.1 GCA_027035445.1 Thermococcus sp. | reverse complement strand
TCCTCGGGGGGCCTAAATTGACTAAGCACAAGAGGTATGTATGGATATACATTTTGCTAATGACTTTCGTTCTCTCTACTGCATCCCTTTCCAGTGCATTTGAACTCCACGGAAGTGCCTCGTTAGTCTATGTGGCCTCAAGATACGACCCATACATCCACTATCGCGTCTCCCACGGGGACAAACCGGATTGGATAACAACGTCGCTGATGATTTACAACTACTCCGGAGTGCTCTACGTGATAAAAACGTACAACAACACCGTGATAAGGTTCAACCTTTCCGATGAAAACAATGGTTATATCCTTTCGCACGTTCAAATAGAACTCAGCAACGTCACCGTAATGACAGTTCTTCCCAAAGGGATACACCCTCCCTCCTTTTGGAACAAGTCGGAGATTCTCTCAACGAAAACCGAGAAAAGCCATGACCCAGATTTCAGGGACTGGGAATGGCATCTCTTCAAATTAAAAAGGGTCAAAATAGGCGGAAGTTACCTCATTAGAAAGAGCGACTTAGCGGTGATAAAGGAGGGAGTAGCCTACGGCCACACAATGCTTTTTGACGACCCTGGAAACCCACTTAAGGAGGGGGACACTTTCGCAAGGTATCCCTTTACAGTGAGCATAGCCCGGGTTACTGTAAACAACAAAAAATCCCTGAGATGGAAAAACGTTACCTATTACCCCCCAACAAAAACCGTCGTCACCGAGCATTACTCCTTTAACCTGACCCAGCCGTTTGGGAGGGGCTTTCCAGTTGAGATAGTACAGCTGGCCACGTTGATTTATACGTTCGATGCTTCTGATGGTAAACTTATAGCAACACCCAATAGCGGCCCGGATCTGTGGGCGATTGGCGTCCTGGATGCCCATTTTACAGATGAATACGCCGAGTACAGAGTAGAGGTAGAACATGATAATTCATATGCCACTGGACTCGTCCTTAAATCGTTTAAAATTAATGAGAGAAAGACAAAGGAGATTAGTTTTAATAAACCAAAAACCGAAGTCGCTTACCTCTTCTATGGCTCTTTCATACTCCTCGGTCTGATGATAGTATCCAAGTTCAGGAGGGTGACAAGCCATGACAAAGATTAGGATTTCCAGTATTATTGTCCTGCTGTTGGGACTTGGCCTGTTCCTGTTGCCGGCAATAGAGGCAGCTCCCTACTGGGTCAAGCCGGGCGTTCATATAATCTACATAGCCAAAAGGGATGATAGCTACATTCAGCAACAGATCGATAAGGGTTCCTCTCCTGAGACCATAAGAACCACCGGAATTGTTTATTTTAGAAACGATACTTACTACACCATCAACGCCCACAACACCTCGACCCTGGGCTTTGAGATAGCATCAATCAAAAACGGCTACGCCACCGTGGATGTTGTCCTGGACTTGAAAAACGTCACCGTGAATTTTGAAGTCCCCAAGGGCTCAAAGGCGTCCGCATTCTGGGACAACGACAGCGTGCTGAACTTCACCTGCAGGAAGCTCCTCAGCGGTAACACGTTGGCCTGCACCTACCGCCTCAAAGAGCTGGAGTTCCAGGGGAGGTACAGGATAAGGTTAAACGACAGCGCGGTCTTCAGCATGAACGGAACTTATTACGGTCACACCTTCCTGTGGATTGACCCCACTGAGATGCCGACGAACGGGACCGTTCTTTACAGGCACGGGAACACGACCCTGAAGGTCAAGAAAATCGTCTCAACACAGGGAAAGATGAAAACCTACGCCGGAACCTTTGGGCCCCCTCTGGTCTGGATTTATACAAGCAAAATCAGCGTGAAGTATGGGCCGGTGGAAGCCCAGGGGATGAACGTCTACGTTTACGACGGCCTTGATTACTACGTCCTCCTCTCGTGGTTCGGACTGACCGGAATTCCGGACTTTGAGGCGGTGGGCATGCCGGTTGTGTCTCTTTTTGATGAAGCCGCCGGTAGAGAGGGCATAAAAACCATGGGACCAGTGTTGTACAGATTCACCCCGCTCCATAGCAATGAAAGCGGCACGACATCCACACACTACAACACCACTAGGACCCCTGAGTCCAGCGGAACTAATGGGGTGCAGTTTTCAAAGAACAGCAACCACCTCAAGTACGTCTTCTACGGCCTGCTAGCACTCGTTGGTTTAATAGCAGTGTCAACAGTAGCGTTCAAACGAAAAGGGGGACGCAATGGTGAGGGGGGTTAAAGTTTTTGGAGTGGTGGCTCTGTTGCTGGGGGGTGTTCTTTCCTTATTCCCCCCTGTTCAGGCAGCACCATACTGGGTCAAGCCTGGGGTTTACATCGAGTACGTTGCCACGAGATACGATCCCTACATTCAATACCAAGCATCAGCGGGAACGTCCCCGGAGTTGGTGCGGACCGCGTTCCTCGATTATTGTCACAACGGAACTCTCTACAAGATATACGCCTACAACGACACCCACATCAGGTTCAGGATACTGGACGAGAAAGATGGCTACCTAACCGTTGGCGTCCGCATTGAGATGAAGAACGTGACTGTCAAGGCCAGCGTCCCCAAGGGGAAGAACCTGAGCCCGATCTGGGAACAAAGCGAGGTCATAAAAGTTGAAGCCCTACACACTCCAATGAGTTCCGAGGT
>JALVUT010000171.1 GCA_027035445.1 Thermococcus sp. | reverse complement strand
TAAGATTAAAGGGCAGGGCCGTGCTCCCACCCGGGCCAAGGCTTAGATTCCACTCGCCGAAGGTCGAGTTGTCAACGTAGAGGACAACGCTGAAGTTGTCGGCTGCTAAGGAGCCGAGGTTTTTGACAGTCAGGTTGTAATGGGCAACACGGTTGAGACCAACTACTGTGGGCCCGTTAATGGAGACGGTGAGGTCCGGCATTAGGAACCACTCGGCGGTGAGCATGTTTGTGAAGACGTCGGTGTCACCCCATTCGGAGTTTATGTCCGAGTAGTTTATCGCCGGGTCTACGGGCAGACTGTCAACCGCGCTCCCGCTTCCACCAGTAACCCACGCCATAACCGCGAACTTGGGATGTTTCCCTCCAAGGGCACTCCAGGGGATGGCTATCTCGAGAGTTTTGAGGCCCGTCGATGAGTTGCCGGTGTAGGCAAACTTCGCCCCAACGTCGGAGAGAGACTCATAGTTCCATCCACTTCCCGTCCAGGCGTTGAAGTTGTTCGCCGTTATGGAGCCGCTGTTTCCATCCCACCAGAAGTAGATTTCGTAGTCAACTGCAAAGCCGTTTCCAAAGCCGATACTCCTGCCCCATGAGTCTGAGGGACTGCTTCCCCCAGTGTAACCCTCCCCGCTACCTGGGTTAACGTCTATTCCAAAGCCATAAGCTACATCCCAGCTGGCAGTGTTGTTGGTTTTGAGTGCGATGTAAAGGTACTGATCGTCCCATGAGACGTACAGTTTATCCAGATCCGCACCAGCAAGGCCGTTGTCCTTTCCGACTGCTATCAGATCGGAGGGGCCCCAGTCGCTGAGGTTGCCGTCTATGGTCTTGGGTGAGGGGTATATCAGGGCCATGTTTGTGAAGACGTCGGTGTCACCCCATTCGGAGTTTATGTCCGAGTAGTTTATCGCCGGGTCTACGGGCAGACTGTCAACCGCGCTCCCGCTTCCACCAGTAACCCACGCCATGATGGCCATCTTCTCGGGCCTGCCACCGAGGGCACTCCACGGTATCTTTATTTCGATCGTCTGGAGACCTGTGGAAGTGTTACCAGTGTAGGCGAAGGCTCCTCCAACGCCGCTTATGCTGTTATAGCTCCATCCACTTCCCGTCCACGTGTTGAAGTTGTCCGTCCCCATACCCGAACTTCCGCTCCACCAGAAGTAGATTTCGTAGTCAACTGCAAAGCCGTTTCCAAAGCCGATACTCCTGCCCCATGAGTCTGAGGGACTGCTTCCCCCAGTGTAGCCTTCTCCACTTCCTGGATTGACATCTATCCCGATACCGTAGGCCACGTCCCAGCTCTGGGTGTTGTTGGTTTTGAGTGCGATGTAAAGGTACTGATCGTCCCATGAGACGTACAGTTTATCCAGATCCGCACCAGCAAGGCCGTTGTTCACACCAGTGGCTATAAGGTCGGAACTGGTCCAGTCACTGAGGTTACCGTTTATGATCTTCTGACCGTAAGCAGCACTGACTAGTCCTGTTGCCGGAACAAGACCGGCCAAAACTAAAAATATGGTCAAAAACGCTATCCCCTTACGCATGTTATTCACCCCAGGTGATACCTGTTCACCATTGATGATACCTGTGCATAAAATATTTATATACCTTTTCCAATATCACCCACAGTGATAACAACATGGAGGGGAGGGAATGCTGAATTTTGTGTTCGGGATCCACAACCATCAACCTCTAGGAAACTTTGGGTGGGTGTTTGAGAGCGCTTACGATAGGTCGTACAATCCGTTTATGGAGACCCTTGAGGAGTACCCAAATATGAAGGTCGCAGTTCATTATTCTGGTCCGCTTTTTGAGTGGATAATGGCCAACAGGCCCGAACACATGGATCTTCTGCGGCGTCTTGTGAGGGGGGGCCAGCTTGAGATAGTGGTCGCAGGCTTCTACGAACCGGTTCTCGCGTCCATACCGAAGGAGGATAGGATAGAGCAGATAAACCTTCTCAAGGACTTTGCCATGAATGTAGGTTACGATGCCAGGGGTGTATGGCTCACCGAGCGCGTCTGGCAGCCTGAACTCGTTAAAAGCCTCCGTGCGGCTGGGATAGAGTACGTCATCGTCGACGACTACCACTTCATGAGCGCCGGACTGGCGAAGGAGGAACTCTACTGGCCCTACTATACCGAGGATGGTGGGGAGGTTATAACCGTCTTCCCGATAGACGAGAAGCTCCGCTATCTGATTCCGTTCCGGCCGGTTGAGAAAACCCTCGACTATCTACACAGCCTTGACGATGGCGACGGGAGCCGGCTCGCGGTCTTCCACGACGACGGGGAGAAGTTTGGTGTCTGGCCCGGGACCCACGAGTGGGTCTATGGGAAGGGCTGGCTGAGGGAGTTCTTTGACAGGGTCTCAAGCGATGAGAGGATAAACATCACCCTCTACTCGGAGTACCTTTCGAGGTTTAAACCTAGGGGCCTTGTTTACCTCCCGATAGCCTCCTACTTCGAGATGAGTGAGTGGTCCCTTCCGGCGAGGCAGGCAAAGCTCTTCGTCGAGTTCGTGGAGAGGTTGAAGGAGCAGAACCAGTTTGAGAGGTACCGGGTCTTCGTACGCGGTGGCATCTGGAAGAATTTCTTCTTCAAGTACCCGGAGAGCAACTACATGCACAAGCGCATGCTGATGGTGAGCAAGCTGGTCAGGGAGAATCCCGAAGCGAGGCACTTCGTCTTCAGGGCCCAGTGCAACGACGCCTACTGGCACGGTGTTTTCGGAGGAGTTTACCTCCCGCACCTCCGCAGGGCGGTCTGGAAGAACCTCATAAGGGCGAACAGCTTCGTCTCCACTGGGAGCTTTGTCAGCGATATCGACTTCGACGGCCGTGATGAGGTCTTTCTGGAAAATGCTAACTTCTACGCTGTCCTTAAACCTACTTACGGCGGAGCACTCTTCGAATTCAGCTCGAAGAGAAGGGCCGTCAACTACAACAATGTTCTGGCCAGAAGATGGGAACACTATCATGAGATTCCAGAGGGGGCTACCCCTGAAGAGGGCGGCAAGGAGGGTGTTGCCAGCATACATGAACTTGGAGAACGGGTACCTGATGAGATAAGGCGTGAGCTGGCCTACGACGACCACCTCCGTGCCCTTCTTCAGGATCACTTCCTCGACCTAGAGGCGACCCTTGACGAGTACAGGCTCAACAGGTACATGGAACTTGGGGATTTTCTCGATGGCGCCTACAACTTCACCACCTTTGAGGGCGGGGTAACCCTCGAACGCAACGGAAAGGTCAGCGGGAAGAACACAGAGGTGGAGAAGAGGTTCCGCGTTGTGGAGGACGGTTTCGTCGTTGACTACACCGTTAGGAGTGACTTCAGGGTTCTCTTCGGTGTGGAGCTAAATCTGGCCGTTCACAGCGTTATGGAGGAGCCAGCAGAGTTCAAGGCTGCGAAATTCGAGATCAATGACCCCTACGGCATTGGAAAGGTAGGAATAGAAATTGACAGTGAGGCGAGGGTGTGGAAGTACCCGGTGAAGACACTGAGCAAGAGTGAGGCCGGCTGGGACTTCATTCAGCAGGGTGTCAGCTACACGCTCCTGTTTCCGATCGGGGATGAGCTGAAGTTCAGGTTGAGGTTCAGGGAGCTTTGATTCTCCGCTTTATTCTGACCTTTCTCCTTTTTGGGGGAAATTCAAGGAGGACATATAGAGCAGTTATCAGCCACGCTATTGCGGAGTAGAGCCTCATTGGCAGGAATGGATCCCTGAATTCCCCCTTAATCTCGCCACTCCCATTGACCGGAACGAGCGTAAGCCCCGTTCTGTCGTCCCTCAAGATCTTGGCCTCCCTCCCGTTCACCACAACACGCCAGTATGGAAAGTATGCCTCGGAGATGCGAATAAGAGCCGGTCCATCGGCCGAGAACCTGGCTGAGTACTCACCGTCTGAGACGTTTCCCCATAGGTATCTGAAGTCGTTCCTTTCATCTAGGAGATCCCTTAGAAGCCCAAGCTCATATCTTGAGTTCCAGTAGAGTGCGTGAAACAGGAGGTTACCCCCCACAAGGTAAAGCCTTCCCCTGCCTATCTTAACTTCACCAATCAGGTTCTCATTTCCCATCTTTACCAAGGGCTTCCCGGTTTCGAACACCGGACCATACCATGGTCCCCCCTTGTATCTGAACGGTGAAAAAAGGGATACGTTGTACACCTCTGAGTGAAGGGCTGAACTGTTTATTGGAACTATATACGCCTTTATCCCAAACAGCTTTCCTCTTGCCTCAGGTATCCAGAGTAGGGTGCCACCTTTCTTAACGAACTCCCTGAGGATACCCTCCGCTTTCTTATCGGGCTGACCGGAGTAGATGACACCAACGGAACCCGGGGGGAGGAACCTCAGCTCTTTGGGGTTTTTGAGGTATGCGTAGTTGAGGGGCATTTCATAGAACCTCCCCGTTAGAACGAAGTCCACCCTCTCAACAAAGGTTGTGTTGGACTCGTATACCCTGTAGTTCCCGACCCTTGAGACCGGCCTGTAGCCGTAGGGGGAAACGTTCAGAGGGGTTATGAAAAACCTGACCGCGTAGGCTTTCAGATAGGGGGAGGCGTTTCTCCCGGTATCCAGAAGATACCACATAGTCCACTCACCCTTTCCTGCGGGGTTTCCCTCATGATACCAGCCGTTCATTGTGGCCTTTCCACAGAGTGCGGGCATGTAGCTGTAAAGCGCCTGCCCCGTTGGTGGATACACGAGGAACCTCCAGTCGTTCCCATGTTGCTGTTTAAGAAAGTCTGAGAGGTTCACAAGTTCTCTTGGGTAAGGGGTTAATTCAACGGGAGTTAGCACCAACCCCACTAGGAGAAGCGAAGAGAGAAGAAACGCGGTTAAGGTCCTCCATTTAAACGTCAGGCCAGTTAGGAAGTCTGAAACAATGAGCGGGACGAGGAGGTTTGTCATGTCCATCCACCTATATGGAGGAATTATTGAAAGTGGTGGAATGGAATGCACCCAGGGTGTGGGCGAATACGCACCGAAGGAGAGGTAGATGAACACAAGGAGAAGCGCGGGCTTTCTCCATTCCAGACTCTTCCTCATGGCCCCTCCAAGAAGCACCGCGCCGAGCAGGATTATAAAGGCTATTCCTGATGGCTGGAGGAAGTAGTCTGGCTTTATGCTGTACCCCCTGAAGAGCCACGTATTTGAATAGATATCCCAGAAGTTCGTCCAGCTTCTGTCTATGAAAAAGGGAACGTACCAGAAAGCGGTGAGAACCGTTACAATCCCCGCGGCTTTTGCAGAGTTCGAGAGGGTATTTACCTCCCGAAGTTTCTCCCAGAGAAGGACAATAGTGGTAAGAGTGAGGGGGATTATTATTGAATGGTGGGTGAGAACGACGGTTGATATACCCAGGGAAGCCGCGAAGAGGTATCTACTCCTGTGGTCCGCCAGCCAGAGGACCGAGAGAAGGAAGAGCGGAGCGAGGTTTATAGAGTTTGCCCTGGGAAAATTCCCCTCAATGTAAGCCACTCCCAGATGCCAGGGGAAGAGGAGAAAAACAACCGGCGCCACGTATCGCTCCTTTCCCTGCCTCCCTAGGTAAGCCCACAGGGCGACCGCACCTATCAGGGAGGTCAGCATCAACGTCACGGCGTAACCGCGAACGTCCATCCCGAGAAGCCGTCCCATTGAGGCGGCGAGGAGGTAGGATGCAGGTGGATAAAATCTGAGAAATGGAAAGCCGGCATACCAGTCCTCTATCCATGGCTCCCAGCCCGATTCCATGAGTTTGTGGATTTTGAATAGGTGCCCGTTTCCGTCCACTGAAAGAGCTGGAGGAGAACCCGAATTAAGCAGGCCAAGGAAGAGAAGAACCGATATAACCAAAAGCAGTAGAAGATATGCCCAATCTTTACCTTTCACACTCCACCCTCCAGCAGGTCGAGTAGCTCGGCCAGACCTTCGATGGTAGCACTGAAGACGAAGTCTCGGTTACCGCTTCCAATCCAAAGGCCATGGGCGACCTTTGCTATCGCAAATCTAGCCCCAGGAAGCTCTAAAAAGCCATCATCAACCATCTCCAGCTCCAGAGGTATGCTGCCAGTTATAAGAGCCTTGGAAAGGTAGTCATCGAGTCGCAGAAGCTCTAGGAGGATGAATTTTAATGCACCGGCTTCAAACCACAGTATAACCTCGTTCGTGGAATAATCGCATACGATTTTTACCTTTGACCCGGAAACCTCAAAATAGGCAGAGTATCGTTCAACCCCCTCCCATTCCGTGATCCTGCTCTCTAACAGGAAATGCTTTACAAACGCCCGGCTGTGGGTGATTCCATTTATTATTATTGCTGCCATACCTACCAAGGATATTTATACCTCCTCCTAAAAACGTTTACCAATGAACGTCTCAATCAGGTTCCAGTCAAGCCTGTACCTGTACATCCTAATCGTCATCGGCATAGCCCTTATTTTACCACCAGTTTATGCCCTTGAAGTTGTTCTCCTCTTTCTTTTCCTCATGGTTTTCTCCGGAACCATCTTCTACTCCCTTCTCCTCCTTGCGTTAAGAAGGGACTACTCCTTCTCTCCCACAGAGATCCCAGCAAACTCCTTCTTTGAGCCTCTTGTATACATTCTCATACCGGCTCACAACGAGGAGAGCGTTATCGAGAAAACCGTGAGGACGGTGCTCTCCCAAAGGTACTCCAACTTCAGGATTTTCCTTATAAACGACAACTCCACGGACAAGACTGGGGAGATAATGGAGGGGATAATGGAAAGAAACAGGGATAGGGTAGTTGTGATAAATGTTCCTCCAGAGAGGGGACGGAGCAAGCCGAAGGCATTAAACCACGCCTTGGAGCTGATAAAGAACCACTTTCAGCCTCCCTCTTACATTTTCATTCTTGATGCGGACTACCTTATTAAACCCGATGCCCTGCGAAAGCTGGTTGGAATACTTGAAAACGCCCCGAACTATGTTATTGGAATCCAGGGAAATGTCCGCCCGAGGAACTGGAACAGGAACTTTATAACCCGTTTTATCACCCTTGAGAGACTGGTAGGTTTCAACGTGGCTATCGAGGGAGATATGAAACTCAATGAGAACGGGAAGTATGGAGGCACTGTGGCCCTTCTGAGGTTTCCCCATCTGATACACCTCGGGGGGTTCAGGGAAGACTCCGTAACCGAGGACACAGACCTGTGGGCGCGCGCCCTAATAGCCGGCTACCGCTTCTGGTACTATCACGGTATCGTCGGCTGGGAGGAGGCAGTTGAGACGATGAGGGACTACATCAGGCAGAGATCACGCTGGGCACAGGGCCACCTTCAAGCGATGGTTGAGTATTACTGGGGTGTTTTGAGGAGTTGCTCCAGCGTTAAAGAATCGTTTGTGGAGCACTTCTACATAATAAGCTACTTGGTGCCCGTTTTCTGGCTTCTCTCGGTTGTGTTAAACTTATACTTAATAGCGGTGGGCACAGTTCCGGCCCCCTTAGTCAGGCCGCGACTCTTCCTCGGCGTCTCAATCCTCTCATTCTTGGTATTCTGGCTCTCGATTGCATACTCTAACTGGGTAGAGAAGAGGAGGCACTCATTCGGAGTCCAGTGGTGGTTCGTTGCCCTTTATCCTATCTACTTCATTGTTTTTGTCATGGCGGGAGTCGCGTACACGATGAGGGGACTCTGGAAGTTGATAGCTGGAAGGATTTACTGGGAAAAAACCAAAAGGTTTACCTGAAGGGGTCCTTAATCTCCGCAGTTTCAAGATCTCCCTGCTCAATTATGTAGTAAAGAAACGAGACAATTGTTATGTCATCTTTGGCTCTGTCCAAGAGGTATTCAAAAAATCCCCTAAGGAGCAATAGAACTGCCAAAGGAAAGTAACTTCCCCTCAGAAGATCAGCGGTAAAAAATATGACAGACGCAATTATGTAAATCGATGCATAACCACCCATAGGAACATTGTTGGCTCTCAGCGTCATCCAGTAGACCGTAAACCTGGTTCTTTTGATTAGATGGTAGAACTCTCTGCTAATGATAACCGATGTCAGGAACAGTGCCATTGCCGTTAGATACGCCAGTGCCCCAGTTATGTCCCCTTGAACTGTTCTCAGTCCTGTTACAATGGCCACCGCTATTGTGGCTGCCCCTAGGAAGAGGATGTAACATCTCATAACCAAGAGGAAGTGCCCTCTCTCCCTGGGGAATTTTGTTTTGACTCTCATAGTGTTTTCCCGGTACACTTTCATATCCTTATGAGGACGCCCTCAATTTCACTGTTCAGGGACTTTACAATGTGGAACTCGGTCAATCTTCCAACCTTTGAACTTTTTATGACCGTAGTCGCTATGTCCTCCAAGAGGTCAACGGCGTAGGGGGCGGTGTTGTTCAGCATGCTGGTCTTCACCATCAGAAACGACATCCTGCGTCTGTCGCCAACGTATCTCGCGAAGGCACTCACTATTGCCTGAATGCTTGCCGGCTTATCCGACGCTATCAGGAACAGCTTCTCAATGCCCGTTGCGATCGTTATAACATCCTTAGGTGAGTCATTTAGTAGAGCCTCGTAGATCCCCTTGAACTTCTCTGCAAGGATTGTGGGTTCGAGTATATCCCCGACTTTTGAAACGACTTCCCCCGTCTTAATGATACCCCCGATTTTGATCACTTTGATTCTGTCTATAACGCTATCGTCCAGTCCTGCGAGTTGCATCTTTATCTTGTTCAAATAAAGGGAGTCCATGATGTCAACTAGAATCACGGCACGTCCCATATCATTTCCCCAGGTTACAAGCTGGTAAAGACCGAAATACTGGTCTCCAGAGCCTTCCCTCTCCACTAACACTGTTTCCCCTGGTTTGATGGACTCCCATAGGCTTCCCACAAGGCTGTCTATTGTACCCATATCATACCCCCCATACATGGACACATGACCTCATACATACAACAATGCATCACAATAACCCTTAAATGCTTTTGGTTTTATACCCCCATTTCAATGTTTACATTGAGAACCAATTTTACTGTTTTGTGACATGATGAGGGTACAATCTACGAGCTATTCTGTTAATATTACAGCCTTGTCCGGGATACTCCTGAAAACGACGGAGTGTTTACGATGCTTTTAGGTTTCTGGGTGTTGCCTCTGCTCCTTTAAAAAAGCTTTAAAGCTGACCGGCTCCTCCAATCCCCAGAACCTGCAGAAAGAGCAGACCTCACCGCTCGCAGGCATGCCGCACACCCTGCACTCCCTCAGCTTTGTTTCCTCTAGTTCCGCCTCGAAGAGGGCCTTCTTCCTCAGGTAACCCCTAACGAAGTTGATTTTCGTTCCGGCCCTTTTCTCCTCTATCCCGTTTAGGACTCTCTTCCATTCGAGGGTCGTTGCCCCCCTCGCGTGCGGGCATTCCTCCATGTGATACTCTATGCCACTGGCTAAAGCGTATGCAACGACCTCCCTCTCGGTGACCTCATAGAGCGGCTTCACTTTCCTGACCAGCTTTCCCCTGAATCCAGCGGGGGTAAGCGGGCCCTGCTTTGCCAGATACTGCGTGTTCCAGTTCATCAGGTTGTTGAAGATGAAGCTTGCTTCGTCGTCGAGGTTGTGACCAGTCGCTATGACGTCGAAGCCGTTGTCGTAGGCGAACTTGTTGAAGATATAGCGCTTGGTAAGGCCGCAATATGAGCAGGTAGGTCTGCGCGTTCTGACCCCACCGATTCCCTTCCCAAGGAGTTCCTTAACCCGGACGATGTAAAGGGGGACCCCGAGCTTTTTACACTGCCTAACCGCGTACCCCTCACTCTTCTTCGAGTACTCATCGATGCCGAGGTTTATGTGGAGGCACTCTATGTTGTAGCCGAACTTTTTAAGGATGTGCGCGGTGACAGCCGAGTCCTTCCCACCGCTCACCACGACGAGAACCCTTTCATCGGGCTTGAGAAGCCTGTAGCGCTCGATGGTTCGCTTCACCTTCCTCTCAAAGTATTCCATGAAGTGCTCCTCACAGAGGTACATCTTAGGGTAGTGAAGCTTGATGAAGGCCGGTTTATCACAGAACTTGCATTTCATGGGCATTTTCCCACCGGAAATAGGTTGGAGAAGGGAGGCTTTTAACATTAACCTTCCGACCGACCTAACCTCGTCTCTTCCTAACAAAAAACACGGTGCCCACCACAATACTCACCATCAGTCCGGGCCCACAGATGCTCTTCTTGCTGGAAGTTTGGGACGGGGTTGATGTTTTGTTCGTTTTTTCAACGGTGTTCACGTGGGAACACGTGATGTTTCTCTGGGCAGACGTTTGAGTCTTGGTTTCGTTCAAATGAGGAGCGGTTGACTTACAGGTCGTTACATTTACGATTTTAACACTCTTAGGAAACCAGAAGCCTTCTATCAATCCTTTGGAGTTGTTGGTTGTATTGATGTAGATTATGGTAACCTTCCTCGTGTTATTGCCTTTTTTAAGAGTGAAGTAGACAGGGAAAACGCTTGAGTTCACCAGTGTTATCGGACCAGGGGACCAACTGCTCACATTTCTACTCAGAGCAATCCAGATGTCGCTAATGTTCGCGGGGCCCCACTCACCGGGACCCAGCGACTGCAACTCAATCCTCCAGCCGTCTATGGAGTCGCTGACGTTTCCCTCTGGAAGCCAGAGCCAACTAACGTTAGCAGGCTCAATACAGAAATGTCTGGTGTCAAGCCGGTAAAACCTGTCAATTTCATCATTGGAATACTTAACCTCAATGTACCAGCTCTCATTTAGAAAGCTCGCCCCTTTATATTCCACGTAGGGTGTTCTCAGCACGGGTGTGAAATTCAGGAGGTAGAGGTGGGAGCCGTTGAAGTAAAGAAGGTATTCATGACCGTAAAAGACGGCCGGCCAGCAGTTGGTCATTCCACAGTCAATTCCCCACTGAAGGATCGAGAGGTGAATTAATGCTCCAGTTCCGTTTGAGAGAACGGAATACTGAACTTCATAAAGGCCGCCGGGAGCTTTAACATAAGGATACGCAGAGACTGAAGCGGAAAGAAAAAGAAGGAGGAAGAGGGGGATTACCAGTCTGGACATTCTTCATCACCTGCGCTTGTTCAGGAGTAAAACGCTCAGGATTATTAACACCACAAACCCCGGCCCGCAGATGCCTTTGATTTTGTTGTTTGACGATGCAGTAACACT
>JALVUT010000170.1 GCA_027035445.1 Thermococcus sp. | reverse complement strand
GGCGTCGTCGACACCACCGACCCGCTCGGAGGAAGCTACTACATCGAGTGGCTCACTGACCACATCTACGAGGAAGCTTTGAAGTACATCGAGAAGATCCAGAAGATGGGCGGTATGATGCGCGCTATAGAAAGGGGCTACATCCAGAAGGAGATAGCCGAGTCAGCCTACAAGTACCAGAGGGAAGTCGAGGAGAAGAAGCGCATCATCGTTGGCGTGAATGAGTTCGTTGTGGATGAACCGCTCGACGTCGAGATACTCAAGGTCGATCCAAGCATCAGGGAGAAGCAGGTAGAGAGACTTAAGAAGCTCCGCTCCGGGCGTGATGGTAAGAAGGTCGAGGAGGTCCTTGGCAGGCTCAGGAAGGCGGCAGAGAGCGAGGACGAGAACCTCATGCCCTACATCATCGAGGCCCACAGGCACCTCGCGACGCTCGGGGAGGTTACAGGTATCTTGAGAGACGTCTGGGGTGAGTACAGGGCGCCGTTGATATTCTGATGCTTCTTTTCTTCTCCTTTCCAAAACGTTTTTAACTCCCCGCTGTAGGTATTCTTGTGGGCGGATGAAGGCATTCGGAGCTACCTTGATTGCACTCTTCATTATATCCCTGCTGGATTTCCCCCTTCGGCTGGAGCCGTGGGTGAGTACCGGTTTCCGGATTACCCCGTCATGATGTAGCTCAGCGTCGCCAGCAACGGAACCCTTGCCGTTATCGGCATCACCCCCTTGGGGTACGGAAAAACCTGACTATATGTGTCCAATAGACCCTCCCGGCACGTATATTGACTGCCACGGGCTTTCCAGGAGGGAGTACCTCCTCTTTGAAGTTGGCGACGGCGTGAGGTACATCAACATCACGGACTCGTTGGTGAGTTTCGACTTCACGGCCATCTCCATTGCCCCCCTGGGGGAAGAAGTAGTTTATCGTGGGGATACATCAGGTTCCCCCATGCGAGTTCGGCGTCTGCACCAACGTGAGCTACACCGTCATGGAGTACTTTCCAGGGGAAGGGCAGATTGGAAGGCTCCTTCATCTTCCTCAGGATGCCCTTTCTTGGCCTGTTCAGGAACATCAAGGCTCGTGGATTTATGCGAGAATAACCAAAGAGGACTGTGCTTGGGGGTTCACGAGCCCTCCATCGTGATGATCTACCGCTGCGATCCAGTGAAGCGTTCGCTGACGCCTTTCCCTGTGGATTTTGGGAGCGTTGGGTTCCCTGGTTTTCAAAGGCTCTTCCCCCGAGGAACGCCTCGTCCTGCGTTCCTCCATCCTTCGCTGGGAACTGGGATATTGACACCGGGATTCCGCTGATATGCACCGGAAACGCCGTCAACGTTACCATAGTGAACGGCAGCATGGCATCGGGTGCTGGAGGGGGGATATGCGGTTCCGCCCTGCTGATGCTTCTCGCTATCTTTCCCCCTTCATAAAAAACGCCGCCGGTAGTCTCAGGCGAGAACTCCGAAGCCCCACGAAAAAGCTTAAAAAAGGATGTGTTAAGCAACGTTAGACATTATGATAACCGTTGGAGGGATTACGAATGGCGAGAAACAAGCCGCTTGCAAAGAAACTCCGTCTTGCCAAGGCTGTGAAGCAGAACAGGCGCCTTCCAGTCTGGGTCATTGTCAAGACCAACAGAAAGGTTATGACCCATCCCAAGAGGAGAATGTGGAGAAGGACTAAACTTAAGGAGTGAGGTGATGTAGATGGCGATTAACCCCGGAGATGAAGTCATACTTACCGTCCCGATAAGGAAGATTAAGAAGCGCGTTCCGCGCTGGAAGAGGGCACCAAGGGCGGCTCGTTTCATCCGTGAGTGGATAGCCCGGCAGGCCAAGGCGGAGGAGGTCTTCATAGGGACGGACGTCAACGAGAAGATATGGGAGAGAGGCATTGAGAAACCTCCAAGCAAGCTACGCGTTAAGGTTCTCGTTGAAGAAGAGGAGGGCAGGAGGGTGGCTAGGGTCTCCCTCGCGTGACATCTTTCCTTTTAACTACGAGGGTTGAGCGATGCACATAGAAAGACTCGATTTTGAAAACTCACCATACCTTGGGGTTTACGGCCTTGCGACCGATAGGGTAGCCCTGGTCAGGGAGGGACTCAATGAGTCCAAGCTCGGTATCCTCAGAGATGTTCTCAAAGTCCCAATTATAGAGACCAGCGTAATGAAATCCAGGATAGTTGGGATATTTGCTGCGGGCAACTCCAACGCAATCCTCGTCCCGTGGTACGTCTGGGACTCGGAGCTGGAATATATAACGGGCCAGCTCAGGGAGTTCGGGATAGACATGACGGTTGAGCCATTTAGAAGCTCCCTAACAGCCCTGGGCAACCTCATACTCTCCAACGACAAAGCCGCCCTTGTGAGCGCGAAGTTCACGCGGGAGGAGGCGAAGAGGATTGAGGACGTGCTTGGTGTTGAGGTTGAGAGGGGCATGATAGGTGATTACCACGCCGTGGGCAGCGCCGGCGTAGTTACGAACAGGGGCAGTCTGGTGCACCCTGAGGCGACGGATGAGGAGCTTGAATGGCTTCGTGATATCCTTAAGGTGGACGTCTATGTGGGAACAGCTAATATGGGCGTTCCCTTTGTTGGCTCTTGCATGCTGGCCAACTC
>JALVUT010000169.1 GCA_027035445.1 Thermococcus sp. | reverse complement strand
TGTGAGAAAGAGCAGACCTGACCTGTTTGGGATGAGAACGATACTCCGGACGGAGGGATGAACCCATGGATCGTCTCATAAAGGGCCTCTTGACCGCAATCGCCGTTATGGTGGTTCTATCCCCCCTGGGGATCCTACTGGTGTGGAACTCCAGTGGTGCTTGGGGTGAGTGGGATGTGAGCACGATTGAGCACATGGTGGGCCAGAAGCTTCCAGGCATGGAAAAGCTCTCCAGTATGTGGAACCATGCAGTGCTTCCCGATTATAACGTCCCCGGTTGGAATGATATGTTTCATGCGTCCGCAGGCTACATAATCTCTGCCGTGGTTGGGGTTTCCCTTGTCCTCGGGTTCTACTACGCGGCTGTGAAGCTGGCAAGGGGCTGAGTCTCAGGTGGTAAAGATGGGAGGCTTCCTCGAGAGCACGGCAAGGGAGGTGCTTGAATTCACGACCGAGGCTGTGTTCTCGGAGAAGTACACAAGAAGGGATGGCCTGCTCCAAAAGGCCGACCCGAGGGTTAAGCTCCTCTCCCTCCTGTTACTTGTAGCGGTGGTTGTTTCCCTGGATAGCCTCCCTCTTGTCCTATTTTTCTACATGGTACCTCTCATATTTGCCCTCCTCTCCCACATCCGCGTTTTGGACTTTGTGAAGAGGGTCTGGTTCTTCATTCCCATATTCACCGGTTTGATATCAATCCCGTCCATCTTCATGATACCAGGAAAGACAGTCTTCAGCCTCCCCCTAGTTGGGTGGAGTGCAAGCTGGGAAGGCCTGATTTGGGCGACCATCTTCACGCTCCGGGTTGCAGCCGCCGTCTCATACGCCGTTCTATTCACAATGACAACCCGTTGGAACGACCTCGTCTCTGCCCTGGCCAGTTTGAGGGTTCCAGGAACCGTGATAACGATAACGACCCTCGCCTACAGGTACATTTTTCTCCTCGCAAAGCTCCTGCTGGATTCCATGCACGCAAGGCGCTCAAGACTGGCCGGCAACCTTGGCCTTGTGGAGGGCTGGAAAGAGGCCGGGAAGCACATAGGGGCAACTTTTATAAAGGCAAACTCCCTGGGTGAAGAGGTGTACTATGCGATGCTCGCTAGAGGCTACTCCAATGAGTATATCAACTCTGGAGGGCTGAGGATAAAGAAAACGGACTATGTACTAGTAGCTTTTACCTTGATCCTCCTGGCCTTTGCAGTCGTAACCAGGGAGGTGCTCGGGTGAAGGTCTACGAGCTTAGGGACGTCGGCTACCGTTACCCGGCCGGAGAATGGGCCCTGAGAAACATCAATATGGAGGTAAGAAAGGGTGAAACCCTTGCTGTAATAGGCCCAAACGGGGCCGGAAAAACCACTCTTCTCAAGGTAATGGATGCCCTGATACTCCCAACCGAAGGGGAGGTGCTCTTCAATGGAGAACCAATAACAGAGGAGACCATGACGGACCCGGGGTTCAGGAGAGAGGTGGGGTTCCTATTCCAGAGCCCAGATGTCATGCTCTTCAGCGCGACGGTACTGGATGATGTGGCCTTCGGGCCGGTTCACCTCTGGGGAAAAGGGACAGGGGTCAAAAAAGCACTTGAGGCCCTGCAACTTCTTGAAATTGAGGAACTGGCCGACAGACACCCCTACAACCTCAGCGGCGGTGAGAAGAAGAAGGCCTCTATAGCGGCAGTTCTGAGCACGAACCCCGGGGTCCTCCTGTTGGATGAACCCACCAGGGATCTTGACCTAAGAAACAGGAACTTCATGCTGAACCTGATACGCAGCTGGAAGCAGAAGGGCAAAACCGTGGTCGTTGTAACTCACGACCTCAGGCTCATACGTCTCGCGGACAGGGTCTACGTCCTCGACGGCTCCGTGGTTTTTGAGGGGGATCCACGTGAGCTCTTCTCCAAGCCAGAGCTGATAGAGAAAACCAATCTGGATGTCCCTGAAATCGTCAAGCTTTTCCATGCCCTCGGCATGAAAGAGGTACCGATGAGCGTGGAGGAGGCGGCAGAGATCCTGAGAAAGTGGGGGAGGTGTTAGACTTCCACTTTAAGCTTGAAGAGCCTTTCTACCTCATCCGTTACGTCCCTGCTCTCACCGCTGAGGACAATCTTTCCGTTGGCTATCACGTAAACCCTATCGACGATCGGCAGGAGTGGCTCCCAGATATGGCTTATCACAAGGAAGTTCCTTTCCCCACCCTCCTTTTTCAGAAGTTTTATGAAGCGGGTCATACTCCCAAAGTCGAGGTTTGAGAGAGGCTCATCTATCATGACTAGTGCAGGGTCACCGATGAACGCCTGTGCCACCGCGAGCTTCTTCAGCATTCCGGAGGAATAGCCCCGCGTTAGCTCGTCAATGAAGTCGAGGTCAAAGAGCTTTGCGACCCTCTCGACCTCCTCCTCACCATAACCCTTTGACCTCGCTATGAACCCCAGCCACTCCCTCCCGGAGATGAGGGGAGGGAATGAGACTGGGTCGTAGGCAACGCCGATCTTTGCCTTCACCGCGGCGTCCTTCCAGGGCTCCTTTCCCATGAGCCTTATCCTCCCTGAGGTCGGCCTGTAGACACCGGTGGCGAGCTTGAAGAGGGTGCTTTTCCCCCCGCCGTTCGGGCCAAGGATAAGGTTCGCACCCTCGGGGATCTCAACCGTAACCCCATCGAGGGCTTTGATGTTTCCAAAGCGTTTGGTAAGGTTCTCGGCCTTTATCAACTCCACCACCTCCATAGAAGAAACGCGAGGAGAACTGACAGCACTCCAACTGAAACCCAGAGGACACCCTGAGTTCTTGAGGTTGGGTGAACCTCGGAGATATAACCTGAACAGAACATGCTACCGTTTGTGTAAAGCGCGTAGGTGCCCTCATGGGGGATTACAACAACCCGGTTAACGTGGGATTCAACGGGGATATCCAAAAGATTCCCGCCCGAAAACTGATCCTTCAGTAGAAGGCTTCCCCTACCGTTGCAGGATACGTTAAGGAGGGTCCATCCGGGAGAATGGAAGGGAATGTAGCTGAGCCTTCCGCTTTCCAGCTGAATCTTTCCCGGTCCGATGTAACCCCGTGCATGTTCATTGGCCCTGTAGGCCGCCAAAAACGACGTCAGCATCAGGATCGTGATAACTAGGAGACCGATTAAAAAGCGGTGTCTCATACAACATCCCTCCTTGTGAAGATTGCAAGGGACAGCAACAGGAGGGCGATTGGAACGGCAAGTCCGGTGGTAACGTTCGCAGGCGAGAAGGGCGTGGCTCCATTGGTAACATCCCTGAAACCTTCTATGAAGAGGAAGGGGGGCAGAATCAGGGATGAGAAGTATGGAACTACCGTAACAAAAAAGGCCGCCAGAAAGGACAAGAACATGTTTCTGAAGAGCACACCGAAGAGAACCGAAACCGACAGCACAAAGAACACGAAGTAGAAGGCGAGAACGAGCTCGTAGAGGAAGGGGGTGCTCCTCAAAAGGGACCAGAGTACCGGGGAGAGGTCGGCATTCAGGAAAACCACAACGGCGATGAGAGGGAAGATGGATGCAAGAACGGCGAATATAAGGGTGGAAGCGACCTTTGAGAGGTATATCCCAAGCTTCGAGTAGGGGAGGGAATAGAGCGAGAGGGCATAGCCCCTGTCCCTGTCGTACCTGAAGGTCAGCACCGAGATCACAGACGTGAATAGGGACAGGAGGATCCAGAAACCCGGAACAAGCGTCGGATAAATCAAAAGCCAGTGGGCGCTCATGCTCGACGTTGCAGTGGAGGGGGAGAAGGTGGGAGGCTCGTTTCCGTGAATAAGCGCGAGGCCCGCCATGGAGTGAAGGTAGCCCGCGGCCAAGAGGTATGAGAGGACGGGGACTGTAATCACGGCAACTAAAACCTTCAGGGGATCGCCGACCTCCCAGGAAATCAGACTCGCCTTCATGTCCCACCCCTCCTCCACAGCAGGAGGCCCACTATTACGACGACAGTTAATCCCCCGACCCCAACCAGCCAGTACCGGGATGCTGGCCTGGGTTCGTAGCCGGGGGTGGCTGAAGTCTCAACGGCCTTTGGAACCTTCAGCGAATACAGCATGACCCCAACTGCGGGGTATTTGCTTATTGAGAAATGGGCGCCCTCCTTTGAGACCTCCTTAAAGTATTTATTCGCGAGGTTATCCATGGCAATGAGCGCCTTAACCCCAACGGCTTCCAGATCAGGTATAACACCGAACATACCGGAGGTTACATCGCTACCGGGGTTAAAGGTGACGACGGTTCTATAGGTTGCGTTTCCCCAGAGCGTCATTACGCTCACAGCGGGGTACTTTATGAGGAGGTTTGGGGCTGTAAAGTTGCGGTAGTAGGTTACGTGGGTTATGTTCACCCTCTTCATTGTTTCGGGCAGGTAGGGCTTCCCGTTTATGATTATGGGGAGCTCCTCCTTGTTTGAGATGTAGAGCCCGAAGAGGAGAGTATGGCCGTAGTAAGTCCCGTTGAGTGAGTAAACCGAACCGTTCGTGAGCATCAATTTATACCCGCCTGAAACAGTGAGGTTTTTATAAAGGTCGTCCTCAAGTGTCTCCCCCCTTGGCGAAAACGGGGTGGAGTTGATCAGCGGGCCGGGCAGGGGTTTACATGATGCCGGGCGGACCACGTTGACGTAGGAAAATGGCCTGCGAAGTACGGGGTTTCCCAGGAAAAGGAGCGTCACGTTGATGTAGGCGGTGTTCTTCACAACCCGCTGGACTCTGAACTTCACAAAAATCTGCTGGAAGTCAATGGAATACGCACATTCATTATGGGTATACTGAACGATCCCTCCCCACACATACATTTGAGTAGGAACAGTTGTGTTGGCGTAGTATTCCAATGTAGTGCCGTCTTTAAACCAGTAGGGTACGGTAACAGTCCCGACCGCTCCGGAGGCCAAAGGGAGCAGCAGGGCCAGCAGAGCAATTGCATTCAAATAAAAGAAAAAGGACTTCATCGGAGCACCCCCAAAATTAAGCCGAATTGGGTGGAATACCTACAGAGGCAAAAACCCTGAGGTACGCATCCATGACGTCTCCGTATGCGACGGTTCCGACAGAGTACAGGCTATTATCAGGGTAGTAGCCCCACAGATCCCCAAGTCCATATGACCATCCGTAGTGTGTATCATCGTACCAGTAGGAAGGTGAGCAGACGTAGAAGTACGCTGAGGCACTTGCACCGATTCCTCCGAGCAGCGACATACTCTTGGTCTCTATATCCTCCCCGTACCATACGCACTTGGAGATCTGCTTGTAATGTACACCTTCTGGACGTGGTACTGGCGCCATGTTGGCTGCTTCCACCATACCGCTCAACAGTCCAGTTGTCACCAACATTCCAAATAGTCCCAACAACAACTTTCGGTGTTGCATTGTCCCCCCCCCAAACGGTGTTGAGGGCAGTATAAACTGGCAAGTGATAAATTTAAAGTTTTCTGTTCGAATGTATGCACTATATCCAGGGATAGTTTGGAATTCCATTTTCCCTTTAAAAGTTTAGACTCACAATGAAAAGAACTTGGTAGGGTATCAAAAAGCAAACGAACGCCCCCGGCCTTTCACTCCCCCCCTTCAGAGGGGCTTGTAAATACTAAAAAGGCCCCTTTAGGCCCTGAGGGCATCCTCCAAAAGCCCAAGTCCTAAGTTGAGGTACTGTTCGGCCTTCTCCCCGCTCTTTGCCTCACTGAATATCCTGATTATCGGCTCGGTTCCACTGGCCCTAACAAGAACCCAACCGTCCGGGAAGATTATCTTTGCTCCATCCGTGGTGTTTAGGGTGTAGCCTTTAGCCTTTGCTATCTCGGCCACCTTCACCACTATCCCCTTCCTGTTGCCTTCAACTTTTTTCTTGGTCTTGAACTGGTAGTAAGGTGGAAGATCGTCTATAAGTTCGCTGAACCTCTTCCCGGATTTCGCGAATATCTCGACTATTTTGGCGGTGGTCATCGCACCATCCCTTCCAAGCACGAAGTCCGGGAAGATCACCCCCCCGTTCTCCTCGCCGCCTATCGCCCCGTTGTTCTCAAGCAGGGCCCTTGCAACGATTAAATCACCGACCTTCGTGCGCATTACCTTTGCATTGTTCCTTCTGGCTACCTCATCGAGGAGATTTGAAGTGGCCACCGTGGTAACGAGAAGTCCGCCACCGTTCTCCCTTAACACAGCATCCGCGACGAGGGCGAAGGTCTTGTCGCCCTGGATGAAGCGGCCGTTCTCATCTATGAACACCGCCCTGTCGGCGTCACCATCCTGGGCAACACCGAAGTCCGCTCCAAGGGCCCTGACGATCCTCATGAGCTCCCACAGATTCTTCTCCGTCGGCTCGGGATTTCTGGCCGGGAAGTGGCCGTCGGGATGGGCGTTAACGCTGACGACCCTGCAGCCGAGCTCCCTGAGGAGGTACGGGAGCGTAAGCGAACCGGCCCCGTTGGACGTGTCCACAACGACAAAAGGTTTTCTTTTCTGTATCGTCTCAACGTCCACTCTGCCTTTTATCGCCTCTATGTAGGGCTTGACGATGGATTCCTCCCTCACCCCACCTATCCTCCTCCAATCTGCCCTCTCAAAGTTGCCGCTGAAGAAGAGCTCTTCGACAATGGCTTCCCTCTCCCTCTCCAGTCCCATGCCATTGGGTTCAAGCAACTTTATGCCGTTGTACTCAGGCGGATTGTGGGAAGCGGTTATTACCGTCCCGCCATCGGCGCTGAAATGGTCGGTGGCCCACTGTATGGCAGGGGTTGGGGCGATCCCCACATCGACCACATCGCAACCGGTACTGAGGAGACCGCTTATCAAGGCTTTTTTGAGCATCTCCCCACTAACACGCGTGTCCCTGCCGATGACGACGAGCGGTTTCTCCCTCCCCTCCCTTCTGAGCATGGTTCCAAAGGCCATTCCTATTCCAAGGGCGAATTCAGGCGTTATCTCCTCATTGGCTATTCCACGGACGCCAAACGTTCCAAAGAGCTTCCCCATATTATCACCTCACGTCAAAGTGCTTGCAAAGTTTATTATCATCATAACGAAGGTGTACAACCCGTACACGAATACCCCGGCCTGTATTAGGGAGATAAAAACCTTCAGGGGCTTCCACCTTCTGGACAGCAGGGGCAGCGGCAGACCTATGAGGACTGCAGCAAAGAGGTAGACGACAGCGTTCATTATAGCCGAGTAGTTTAAGGGGAGGCTGATCCCAGGATACTTCATGGTGACTTCCTGCCCCTGAACTGTGAAGGTTATATTGGCATTCTGGAGTCCAGCCACGATTATGTACGCCATCACCAGGATGAAGAGAAGGGTTGGAAGAAGACTTATGGAGAGCGAAGCTATTGAGCGACTAAAGCGCTCCCAGCCATCACCGCAGTTTCTGCCCTTTTCCTCACCCATCCCCCTCCCTCCCAAAGTCGTCCTCAAACCTCACGATGTCATCCTCACCAAGGTATTCCCCGATCTGCGTCTCGATTACCTCCAACACAATCCTCCCGGGGTTTTCAAGACGGTGCCTGACTCCAGCCGGGATGAAAGTGCTCTCACCGGGTCTGAGAAGTATCTCCCTGTCGCCGACAGCAACCCTGGCGGTTCCCCTCACAACGACCCAGTGCTCGCTCCTGTGGTAGTGCATTTGGAGGGAGAGTTTCTTGCCTGGAAGAACAGTGAGGCGCTTTATCTTGTAGCGATCGTTCTCCTCAAGGACTGTGTAGCTTCCCCAGGGCCTGTAGGCGGTACGGTGGACGAGAACGCGCTCGTCATTCCTTTCCTTAAGCTGTCTGTATACCTCCCTGACTCTCTGCCCCTCCCCCCTGCGGGCTATCAACAGCGCATCGCCGGTGTCTATGATTATCAAGTCCTCAACCCCGACCGTCGCTGTGAGGCGTTCGGTCATTATTAGGTTGTCCCTTGATCTGATCCCCAGGTGGTAAGCGTTTTTCCCACATACCTTGATCGCGTTACCGTTCCCGTCCTTTTCAAGGGCGTCATAAATGGCATCAAAGCTCCCCAGATCGTTCCAGTAGACGTTGAGCGGAACTACGGCGGCCTCCTCGGTCTTCTCCATAAGGCCATAGTCAATGGAGACATCGGGAACTTCCACGTATGCCTCCCCCACCGTACTGGCATTCTCAAAGGCGGCGTAGACTTCTGGGGCGTGCCTTTTCACCTCATCAATGAAAAGTTCCGTATCAAGGGCAAACATCCCGCTGTTCCACAGGTAGTTCGCCTCGACATAGCGCTTTGCGGTCTCAATGTCCGGTTTCTCCCTGAACTCCTCAACACGGTAGCCACCTTCAATTGCCTCACCCGGTTTTATGTAACCGTAGCCCGTATGGGGTCTGGTAGGTTTTATCCCAAAGGCAACGAGGTAGTTTTTGGCCAGCCTTTCAGCCCGTTTAAAGGCAGTGAGATAATCCTCATTTGCATCTATGAGGTGGTCACTTGGCAGAACCGCAACAACGGAGTCACCAAACATCTCCTGAATTGTTTTCATCCCCCAGAATATAGCGGGGAGAGTGTTCCTCCCAACGGGCTCCAGGAGAACGTTCCCCGTGGGGACTTCAACGTCCAGCTCTCTGAGGTCATCAAGAACGCGAAATCTGTAATCCCTGTTGGTAACCACAAACAATTCCTCCGGCCGGGAGAACAGAAGCGCCCGTTTAACCGTCCTCTGAAACAGGGATTCCCCATCGATGAAACGGACAAACTGCTTTGGCATCAGCTCCCTGCTCAACGGCCAGAGACGGGTTCCCTTCCCACCGGCGAGAATCAGTGCCTTCATGACAACCACCAAATTGACTTCTGTCTCATGCTTTTTAACCTTGGCGCGAAAAGAAGGAAACTCAGCGGAGGGCAAACTCACCAACGAAGGCAGAGCTTGAAATCGTGTCCCCGATTCCAACGGTCGACTTAGGTCTCACCACTATCCTGGTGGGCACAAAGGCAAGCTGATGACCATTGACCTCCGCTATCCCCTCCCTCATACCGTACTGCTCGGCAAGGGCTTCCTCCACACCACCGACCCGCTCGTTTACCGGAACGTCCATGGCCTTAGCGACATCATCTATGTTTCTTACATCGCCGAGTTTGGCCTTTGCCGCAGCTGCCAAAGCCGCAAAGAGGAGCGCATCACGTACGTACTCTCCTTTATACCCCGTCAGTACGAGGTAGTAGCCGTAGGTGTGGAAGTGGATCCTCTTCACACCGGTTTTCTCGGCCAGCTTAAACATGGCATCGGTGACGGTTACAGGATCAACTGGATCGTTGGTGAGGAGCTTCTTGGCTATCGCTCTATTGCCCAGAACTTCCATTATCGAAGCCAGTTCGACCTCGTTCAGGCCAACGCTATGAAAAAGACCGAGCATATCCACGAGGGCCTTTCTTACCTTCTCATCGGAAGTAAACGCAAACTCCAGGTGGACGGGGACGCCCCTCTCCTCCAGAACCTCAAGGTGCCCCCTGAGGGTCTCAAGCGGTTCGTGATAGTTTTCCTTTGTGAGGGTCTGGAGACCGCTTATTATCGCCACCTCTGCCTCACCGGCTATCTCTTCAAAGTGCTCGTGGAACTCGGGTCTTATGTGGACGTTTGGGTTGTAGTCGTCGGCCGAGCCTATAAAGCGGTTCTCCCTAGGGGCCTTCAGGTCGAAAACGGTAAAGCCACGCGGGAACTCGTAGATATGGTGGACGCAGTTCTCCTCGTCCCCGGAGAAGTCCCTCGGATGAAGGAGCTTGAGTTTTCCGTTCTCAACCCTGGGGACGTATATTGGCCCGTCCTTGAAGAGACCCGCCTGGAGTCTCGAAAGCTGGGGGACGTGGGCTATGACCGGAACGCCGTAGACCCCACCGAGAAGGTTGGCCATTATACCGACCTGGCCGCCCATCCTCAGCTCGTCCCAGCCCCACCGCCTCATGTAGAAGCGCGTGGAGCAGCTCTCGACGAAGAGCTCCGCCGCCTTTCCACGCTTGATGCTCCAGAGGATTGAGCCGAGAAGCTGGTGAACGTTCTCTATCCTTTCCGGAAGCCCATCGGCATAGCAGAAAACCTCGTCCTTTCCGACAGCCTCTACGCGCCTTTCCAGATCCCCCCCATCGAGGTACTTCACCGCGTCGATGTTAGTGTTGTACGCGAGTAGAACCCTCCCAACATTCCGGATTCTGGAGCGAATCTTCTCAAAAGCGGATGAGTAGAGAGCGTTCCAAGCCATATGTATCACCGGGAGTGAGTAAAGCGTGGAAATTAATAAGGGTTGTGGTGGGGACGTCATCCACTCCATCTGGGGCTGTCAACGACCTTTACCTCGCCGTCCTCCTCGATTACCAGCTTGGAGAAGCCCTTCTCGGCTATGCTGCCGTAGTCGTGGCCGGCATCCGCTGGATAGACCGCGAGGAATATAAAGGGTTCGTTGCCTGTATTAACTGTCCTGTGGGCCCAGTAGGGCGGAACGTAGACGACGGTTCCGGGCCCCATCGGTATCCACCCGGCCTTTCCTTCCGGTGTCTGGAGGAGCATTCCTCCTTCGCCTTTGATTCCGTAGTATATCTCAGCCCTGTCTGCTTTCGAGTGGAAGTGCCCCTTCGTGAAGAAGAACTCCTTTCCGACCCTGCCGGGATAGAGGACGGTTGTGGCGAAGTTCAGGTCACCGTCATTTTCCTCCTGCTCAACCGCATAAACCTCGTAAACGACAGGATCGTCCTTGAGAAGTTCGTTGTAGGCATCTTCATCGAGGAAGTAGCCCTTGAGGTCGCTCAGCCTCCTGACGAGCTTTTTGGCTCCGGGAATGAGGCCGGTCTCAAGATCAACCTTAACACCAATCGGATCCTTGTACTCCATCCGTATCACCTGAGTAAATTAGTTCAAGTCCTATTTAACCTTTCGCTTCTGTATCACTGCAGGTGTTACACAAGGATGTATAGGAGGTAGGCGAGGCCGGCCGCAATGGCCCAGTAACCAATGTTCCAGCGGAGAACCTTCCAGCCATCCAGCGGTGGAAACGGAAAGAGGTTAAAGAGGGCCAGCCAAAGGTTAACGGACGCAGTTATCCTGGCGGCGTACCACGGGGTGCTCAGGACAGGAAGAACCCTCACCGCAATCAGGGCAAGCACCCCAACGGCGACATTGGTGGCAGGCCCGGCCAGGGCTATCCTCCCGAAGACCTCCCTTTCATCATAGGCGTAGGGAGCGTACACCTGAACCGCCCCAAGGGCCG